>NZ_JBQEQR010000077.1:0-5233 GCF_052037695.1 Vibrio sp. WZ-1
AAGTAACCGTCATTTTGAACAACGAGGAACGAGTGTGATTCAGAATCTATCGTTCGCTTGTGCTTTGATTTAAGGTGAATGAGGAAGAGTTGGTGGGTGCTGTTACTAGATCCTTAGTCTCGCTTGGGCTCGCTAGGATGATGAACTCTTTTGGTCTAGAGCTTGCTGAAGTAACCGTCATTCTGAACAACGAGGAACGAGTGTGATTCAGAATCTATTGTCCGTTTGTGCTGTGGGTTGAAGTGAAGGACGAAGAATTGGAGTGAGTTGTTACTAGATCCTTAGTCTCGCTTGGGCTCGCTAGGATGACGAGCTCTTTTGGTTTACAGCTTGCTGAAGTAACCGTCATTCTGAACAACGAGGAACGAGTGTGATTCAGAATCTATCGTCCGTTTGCGCTGTGGATTAAGGTGAGTGGGGAAGACTCGGGATTTGCTGTTGGGAGATTCTTAGTCTCGCTGGAGCTCGCTAGGACGACGAACTCTTTTGGTTTTCAGCTTGCTAAAGTAACCGTCATTCTGAACAACGAGGAACGAGTGTGATTCAGAATCTATCGTCCGTTTGTGCTGTGGATTAAGGTGAGTGGGGAGACTCGGGATTTGCTGTTGGGAGATTCTTAGTCTCGCAGGAGCTCGCTAGGATGATGAACTCTTTTGGTTTTCAGCTTGCTAAAGTAACCGTCATTCTGAACAACGAAGAATGGGTGTGATTCAGAATCTACATTCCAAGCATTATAGAGGTGATAAAGCTCCTACATCCAAGCGCGCTGATAATAGATCCTTAGTCTCGCTTGAACTCGCTAGGATGACGAACTCTTTTGGTTTATAGCTCGCTAAAGTAATCGTCATTCTGTACAACGAGGAACGAACGTGATTCAAAATCTACATTCCAAACATTATAGAGGTGATAAAGCTCATACACCCCAGCGCACTGATAATAGATCCTTAGTCTCGCTTGAGCTCGCTAGGATGACGAACTTTTTTGGTTTATAGCTCGTTCAAGTAATCGTCATTCTGAACAACGAGGAACGAGTGTGATTCAGAATCTATCGTTCGCTTGTGCTTTGCTTTAAGGTGAATGAGGAAGAGTTGGTGGGCGCTGTTACTAGATCCTTAGTTTCGCTTGAGCCGCTAGGATGACGAACTCTTTTGGTTTATTAGCTTGCTAAAGTAATCGTCATTCTGAACAACGAGGAACGAGTGTGATTCAGAATCTATTATCCGTTGATTCTGTGGTCTGGGGGAGGAATAAAGGTTAAGAGCTTGCTGTTACTAGCTACTTAGTCTCGCTGAGGCTGACTTAGCAGAAAAGAAAGGCTCCAACTCCGAGTGAGTGGGAGCCTCTAACACGCTTAAAGAATAATATCGCGTACTTCTGGATCTTTACGCTCTAGGTAGTGCGTAGATTTGATGCGGCGAATAGTACGACAACGGCCACGGATCAGAAGCGTTTCTGTTGTTGCAATATTACCTTGGCGAGAGATACCTTCTAGGAGGTCACCTTTGGTGATGCCTGTTGCGGAGAATACAACATTGTCACTACGTGCCATATCTTCCATTCTCAGTACAACATTTGCTTGAACGCCCATCTCTTCGCAGCGTTTAAGCTCCGCAGTACCGTAAATGCGGTTTTCTTCTGTGTCGCCTTTTACTTCGTGGCGAGGTAGAAGTCGACCATGCATGTCACCATCTAGTGCACGGATAACCGCTGCTGAAACGACGCCTTCTGGAGCGCCACCGATGCAGTACATTACGTCTACTTCGCTATCTGGCATACAAGTTAAGATAGAAGCGGCTACATCACCATCTGGCACTGCGAACACGCGAACGCCCATTGCTTGCATTTCAGCGATTACTTCATCATGACGTGGTTTCGCTAGAGTGATGACCACTAGCGTATCAAGCGTCTTATTCAGTGCTTTCGCGATGTTTTCTAGGTTTTCCTTGAGTGGCTTATTAAGGTCGATGGTACCTTTTGCACCAGGGCCTACTACCAACTTCTCCATGTACATATCTGGTGCTTTCAAGAAACTGCCTTTCTCACCAGCAGCTAAAACAGCAAGAGCGTTAGATTGGCCCATTGCCGTCATGCGAGTGCCTTCAATCGGGTCAACGGCAATATCTACAGCATCGCCACCGCAACCTACTTGCTCACCGATATAAAGCATTGGTGCATCATCGATTTCACCTTCACCAATAACGATTTCACCGCTGATGTCTGTTTTGTTCAGTAGGGTGCGCATTACCTCAACAGCTGCGCCGTCGGCTGCATTTTTGTCGCCACGGCCTAGCCATTTATAACCAGCTAGTGCTGCACCTTCAGTAACACGGGAAAATGCCATTGCTAAATCGCGTTTCATGATGTCTCCAAGTAACAGGGGAAGAAGAATTTGCGCCGCGATTCTATCACACCAAAAAGTAAACGTTTGCCTTTTTGCTGAGCTTTAACTCTATCTAAGTTGAAATTGATCAATGTTGGGTGACTTTTAGGGCTCGTCATGGGTAAAAGTGATGGACAAAAATGCTTCGTGGATAAGAAAAGTCAAGGTTTAGTGAGATTGCGCTGATTTTTTAACCGAATGATGCGAAAGATCGAATATAGTGAGTGTTTCTGAACGCTACGCTGAGTAGAATGAAGCTATATTAGATGAACGATTACGATTCATCCCAACCGAATAATCAAGGTAGGCCCAGATGTCTTTTGAAGTACTAGAAAAACTAGAAGCGAAAATTCAAACTGCAGTTGACACAATCACTCTTCTTCAAATGGAAGTTGAAGAGCTGAAAGAAGACAAAGCAAAGCTTGAGATTGAAGCAACTGAGCTTCGTTCACAACGTGAAGAGCTTGAGCAAAAATCTCAGCAGTCTCAACAAGAGCACGCACAGTGGCAAGAGCGTATTCGCGCGCTACTAGGCAAAATGGACGAAGTAGAATAATTCCATTTCTGCATCAGAATTAAAAACACCCGCCATGTGCGGGTGTTTGTGTATTTGAGGTTAGCTTAGCTCTTCTTCTTCGCTGTCTTCATCTAACTCAAGATCAATATTGAGTGGCTCTGGCGAGAGAATGATGCCGGTGCTGTCTGCATAAATGTAATCTTCTGGTAGGAAACTCACGCCACCGAAGTTAACAGGAACGTCGATTTCTCCGATGTTTTGGTTTGCTGCGCCAACCGGAATAGAAGCCAGAGCTTGGATGCCGAGGTTCATGTCTTCAAGCTCGTCTACCTCGCGAACACATCCGTAAACGACAATGCCTTCCCATTCATTTTCTTCGGCAAGGGTTGCGATTTCTGCATCGATTAAGGCTCTACGTAGAGAACCGCCACCATCAATCAACAATACTCGTCCGATACCATCTTGTTCTAGTGTTTCGCGGATCAGGGTGTTGTCTTCAAAACACTTAATCGTTGTCACTTGCCCGGCAAAGGATGCGCGACCACCAAAGTTACTGAACATTGGTTCAACTACATCTACCTGATCAAGGTAGATATCACAGAGTGCTGAGGTATTGTATTCCATAGCGTGCCTTTCTAAACAGAAACTGTTGTCTTTGAGTATATCGAGGCATTAAGTCAATGCAATGACATTCCTTTTTTAACTCACGAGAGTTTGAGCTACCACAATTGTTGCAAACAAAACGTTAGTTACCAGAGAGCATTTGACGACAACGGGCATCATCGGTGCAATTTGTGCAGGTTGCTGCGTTTGCCATACTGCTTTGCCGTGTTGTGCGACTACGTAAACACTGATGAGGAAAGGCAAGCTAATCCAAACAGGTTTGCCCTGAATCAGTAGGTAACTAGCAAAAGAAAGTAGTGCACAGCCAAGCAAGATAAAGTGGTATTGCTTGGCTTTACGTTGGCCAAGTCGAACTGCCATGGTGCGTTTGCCACATTCGCTGTCGTTCTCGATATCGCGCATGTTGTTGATGTTCAGTACTGCTACTGCTAATAAGCCACAACCGAGTGCTGGTAGGAATAGTGTTGCATCCACATGACCGGTATGCAGGAAGTAAGTGCCAGATACGCCAAGCAAACCAAAAAATAGGAATACCGAAAGGTCGCCCAAGCCAACATAGCCATAAGGCTTGCTGCCCATTGTGTAAGCAATCGCTGCGATAATGGCAAGAATGCCTAAACCGATAAAGGTAATGATGCTTTCAAAAGAGCTCAGTGCATAAAACACTAAGGTTAAACCAGCAATGGCGGTCAGGATGATGTTGAAGATGATCGCCAGTTTCATTTGTGCCGAGGTCACCGCACCGGACTGCATTGCTCGTTGAGGACCTAAGCGGTTGTCATTGTCTGTGCCTTGCACGGCATCGCCATAATCATTTGCCAGGTTAGATAAGATTTGCAGTAGCGTTGCCGTGACAAAAGCCATGATAGCAATAGTCAGAGAGAAGTGTCCCGCAGAGTAAGCGAGTACGCTACCGGTCAGAATCGATACCAGTGCAAGCGGTAATGTTTTAGGGCGCGCGGCTTCAAGCCAGATCTTTAATGATTGTTTCATGGATATTTCGTGCTAGTAACCAATGTGCCCAGTATAAGCACAAAGCGGCCGTTACGCTATTGACCTGACGCAACTCAATTACGACTCAAAGAGTTACGGAGAAGGAACACAGTTTCCATATTTGAGGGAATAAAATAGCGCTCTTTCTGGGGTAGAGAAGGGGACGGCGCACGTTGTTATTAGATCCTTAGTCTCGCTTGGGCTCGCTAGGATGATGAACTCTTTTGGTCTAGAGCTTGCTGAAGTAACCGTCATTCTGAACAACGAGGAACGAGTGTGATTCAGAATCTATCGTCCGTTTGTGCTTTGATTTAAGGTGAATGAGGAAGAGTTGGTGGGCGCTGTTACTAGATCCTTAGTCTCGCTTGGGCTCGCTAGGATGACGAGCTCTTTTGGTTTACAGCTTGCTAAAGTAACCGTCATTTTGAACAACGAGGAACGAGTGTGATTCAGAATCTATCGTTCGCTTGTGCTTTGATTTAAGGTGAATTAGGAAGAGTTGGAGTGCGTTGTTACTAGATCCTTAGTCTCGCTTGGGCTCGCTAGGATGATGAACTCTTTTGGTCTAGAGCTTGCTGAAGTAACCGTCATTTTGAACAACGAGGAACGAGTGTGATTCAGAATCTATCGTTCGCTTGTGCTTTGATTTAAGGTGAATGAGGAAGAGTTGGTGGGTGCTGTTACTAGATCCTTAGTCTCGCTTGGGCTCGCTAGGATGA
>NZ_JBQEQR010000005.1:0-1439 GCF_052037695.1 Vibrio sp. WZ-1
GGCTGATCCTGATGCAGGTGAGGCGGTTTTCCAACCTCAAACCGACGTTCAAGATGGCAACTGGGGTACGTTCTCTATCGATGCCGATGGTAACTGGACATATAAGCTGAACAACAGCCACCCAGACGTGCAAGCGTTAGATGCCGATAGCGATCCGGTTATTCGTACCATGACAGTGACATCTGCGGATGGCACCACTCATGATGTGGTCGTGACGATTATTGGCTCAGATGACAAAGCGATCATCACACCAGATCAACCGGGTGATGACGCAGGCGCGGTGCAAGAAGACGTAACGCTGACCACGAGCGGCAACTTAAACGTGGCTGACCCTGATGCAGGTGAAGCGGTCTTCCAACCACAGACAGACGTTCAAGATGGCAACTGGGGTACGTTCTCTATCGATGCCGATGGTAACTGGACGTATAAGCTGAACAACAGCCACCCAGACGTGCAAGCGTTAGATGCCGATAGCGATCCAGTTATTCGTACCATGACAGTGACATCTGCGGATGGCACCACTCATGATGTGGTCGTGACGATTACGGGCTCAGACGACAAAGCGGTCTTCACACCAGATCAACCGGGTGATGACGCTGGCGCGGTGCAAGAAGACGTAACGCTGACCACGAGCGGTAACTTAAACGTGGCTGACCCTGATGCAGGTGAAGCGGTCTTCCAACCGCAAACCGACGTTCAGGACGGCAACTGGGGTAGCTTCTCTATCGATGCCGATGGTAACTGGACATATAAGCTGAACAACAGCCACCCAGACGTGCAAGCGTTAGATGCCGATAGCGATCCAGTTATACGTACCATGACAGTGACATCTGCGGATGGCACCACTCATGATGTGGTCGTGACGATTACGGGCTCAGACGACAAAGCGATCATCACACCAGATCAACCGGGTGATGACGCAGGCGCAGCGCAAGAAGACGTAACGCTGACTACTGGTGGTAGCCTAAACGTGGACGACCCTGATGCAGGTGAAGCGGTCTTCCAACCTCAAACCGACGTTCAAGATGACAACTGGGGTACGTTCTCTATCGATGCTGATGGTAACTGGACGTATAAGCTGAACAACGGCCACCCAGACGTGCAAGCATTAGACGCTGATAGCGATCCGGTGATCCGCACCATGACAGTGACGTCTGCGGATGGCACCACTCATGACGTGGTCGTGACGATCACGGGCTCAGACGACAAAGCGGTCATCACGCCAGATCAACCGGGTGATGATAAAGGCGCGGTGCAAGAAGACGTAACGCTGACCACGAGCGGCAACTTAAACGTGGCTGACCCTGATGCAGGTGAGGCGGTCTTCCAACCGCAAACAGACGTTCAGGACGGCAACTGGGGTACTTTCTCTATCGATGAGCAGGGTAACTGGACCTATGAGCTGAACAATAATCATCCAGACGTGCAAGCGTTAGACG
>NZ_JBQEQR010000023.1:0-7783 GCF_052037695.1 Vibrio sp. WZ-1
TGTGTTTGTGGTAAAACATAACAAGCAATTTAAGAGGGATTCTCAACGCTTGGCATTCTTGCTTCTACTTCAAATTTAGTGTTTATGGCACAATGCTTTAGGTGTGGGTGAAGGCGTTGTTCACCCCTTAATTGGGCGTTATGTTTACTTGTATTTCAAGGACTTAAAGTTCTTAGGCTGAAGTTCTTTGTCCCTCTGGCAATCCGTCCCTAGTAGACTCAGCAAATCCGCATTGTCGGTCTAAGTTCTTGAATCTCTCAGCCCGTAAAACATGCCAATGTTCGCGGGTTGCTTCATTGTCAGGTCGTGGCGGTTAGCTTCTTGTTTTATTGGCTCACAGTCGCTTCCAGGTTCTTATCCAAGCAGCATTTCAGCTTGGCAGTTGCCTCGGCAATTTAACATTGTTTTGCGCTTTGGTTGGAAAGACAGGGCGCTTGTTGGGCTTTGTCGTGTTGCCTCATTGGGCAGGGAAGTGGGCTTACTTGTTTTAGGTTGGTCGCCTTTGGTGGCCAAGTCGGCTCATACCTTGTGGTTTGCTTCAGAAAACTGGCCAGAAACCGCAGTTCTTTCTCAATTAAGTCAGTGACTTGTGGTAAAACATAACAATAAATTTAAGAGTGATTCACAACGCTCGGCACTTTCACTTCAAGCCAGTTTAGTGTTTATGGCACAATGCTTTAGGTGAGGTGTTAGCGTTGTTCACACCTTAATTTGGCGTTATATGCTTCCGTCAGTAGAAGGAATAGAACTTATGTCACTCTATGAGAAACGAAATAGCAATTCGCAGCAAGAAGACGCGATGTTAGTTGCTTCGGATTCTTGGTTTACAGTCAAATTTGCCCAAGAAGCAGCAAAGTCTTGGAAGCGTATTATCGTACTCTTCGTTGTTGCCATTCTATGTTTGTTTGCACCAGCATTGGGCCTTATTGTATCTGCTATCAATGCTTTGTTTTCGTAAATACATAGGGAATCGTCTGAAAGGTAGGTAAGTGCCACTTAAAGAAGTCGTATTTTCATATTCAAGTACGCATATAACAATAAATTTAAGAGTGATTCACAACGCTCGGCGCTTTCACTTCAAGGCAGTTTAGTGTTTATGGCACAATGGTTTAGTTAAGGTGTTAGCGTTGTTCACACCTTAATTTGGCGTTATGTACTTTCTCGAAAATTAACCTAGCCAACGTATGAAATTTGGTCGTAAACTTAGCTTAATTAAAGGGTTAGGTGATAGATATGGCATTTTCAGAAATTGAGCAACAGCGTTATAGAAAGGTAGTGGAGAAGTACCTTGATTCTTGTCGGCCGCCAGAAGAGATCCGCAACCAACTTGATATTGGGTATCGGTTAGAGGGGCAAGTTATCGAAATCTTCGAGATACGTCCTAAGTGGAATGATCCATCCGAAAAAATGGAGTGCCCAGTAGCCAAAGTCAAATATTATAAGTCGCGTGACGCATGGAAAATTTACTGGATGAAATCCGACCAAAAATGGCATTCGTATGAGCCAATTCCAGAGATCCAACTTCTAGAAGCTTTCTTGGAAATATTGGAAGACGATACTTATGGGTGTTTCTGGGGATAGAATCAACCACGTACATAACAAACTGTTTAAGAGTGATTCGCAACGCTTGGCGGTTTCGCTTCGCTCAAGTATAGCCAAGTGTCGCTCACACCTTAATGCGGCGTTATGTTTACTTGTAATTCAAAGGCTTAAAATTATTAGGCTCTAGTTCTTTATCCCTCTGGTAATTCGTCTCTAGTAGACTCAGCAAATCCGCATTGTCGGTCTAACTTCTTGAATCTCTCAGCCCGTAAAACATGCGAATGTTCGCGGGTTGCTTCATTGTCAGGTCGTGGCGGTCGGTTGTTTGTGTAACTGGCTTTAAGTCGCTTCTAGGTTCTTAGCCAATTAGCATTTCAGCTTGGCAGTTGCCTCGGCAACTCAACATTGCCTTTCGCTTTGGCAGGAAAGAAAGGGCGCTTGTTGTGATTTGGTCGGGTTGCCTCATTGGGCAGGGAAGTAGAGTTACACGTTTTAGGTTGGTCGCCTTTGTCGGTCAAGTTGGTTTCAGCCTTGTGGTTAGCTTCAGAAAACTAGTTAGAAATAGCAGTTCTTTCTCAAGTAAATCATGTGTTTGTGGTAAAACATAACAAGCAATTTAAGAGGGATTCACAACGCTTGGCACTTTTGCTTCTACTGCAAATTTAGTGTTTACGGTACAATGCGTTAGGTTGGGTGGTGGCGTTGTTCACCCCTTAATTGGGCGTTATATGCCAGTAATCAGGAAGTCGATAGCAGCAATAATCTCGTTTCTAAAAGTGCTCAAATCATTTACCGGATCACGTAAAATCTTAGTTGGCACACTCGCCATTTGGTGAGTTAGGATTACGAAGTCACCTTCATCAATGTGGATCACTGGGCATAGGTGAGTAGGGGCTTTCTTCTCTAACATTTCAACCGGTGTTAATGGAATCACCAGCCGGGTATTCAGTGTATCAAGCATTTCACTTTGAACATCAACAAAGTATGGGTAAGCGGTAGCAGTGCTTTTATCGTTATTTTGGTATAGTGAAAATTGTGACATTAGAATACTCGGTAAGAATCAGAAAACAGACCGTGATTTTCGGTTAGTTCATTGCAAGCGTTGATAGCATCTGCATTTTGCTCTAACCACTCAGTCTTACGGCGCTGATTTACTTCTTTTTCAAGGGCTTTTTCCATTGTTGCCGAGAGGTTTATGTTTAGGCGCTTAGCTTCAGCGAGTAACTCGCTATTTAAGCTTAAGTTTGCAGCTTTCTTGGGTGCTTGCGTACTATATGCGTTTCTCATGATAATTACCTATGCGTATTTATGGTGCGCATTAAGTATAGGCGCACAAAAGGCATATAACAAACAATTTAAGAGTGATTCCCCACGCTTGGCATTTTTAGTTTGGGTTTAGTTTAGTGTTTACGGCGTCCTAGTTGAGTGCAGTGGTAGCGTGGCTCACACCTTAATTGGGCGTTAGTTGCTTATTTTTATAATTTGACCTAAGAAAAATAAAAATGGAGAAGAATTGAGTACACTTAAAGGAAATGTCGCGTATCTCGATAGAGAGGCAGACCAGATGGAGCATTGTAAACTTTTATACTCAAAGAAAGCAGTTCAGCGAGCTGGGGAAAAGTTGATCATTGATAATATTATTAATGAACAGCCAGAAGAGTATAAAGAGAGTATGCAAATCTTATCAAATTGGAGGTCTAGTCATGTGAACGCTCTCAAACACATGGTTGAGAAAGTACATCTTGCATGTGACAAAATTGATAAAAAGCACATTGTAGTTTCTAGGCTTAAACGAACACCATCTATCGTTAGCAAATTGAAGCGCTTTGACAAGATGAAGTTGAGAAACATGCAAGATATTGCGGGTTGCAGAGCTATTCTTGACTCAACAAAGAGTGTTCATAAATTACGTCGAGAACTCAATAAAAATAGAACCTTCAAAGTTACAGATTACATCGAGAAGCCAAAAGACGACGGATATCGTGGAATTCACCTTATAGGTAAATATGAGGATGAAGAAAATGGAATAAATTATCCAGTTGAAATTCAATTAAGAAGTAAAATCCAACACTCTTGGGCGACTGCGGTAGAAATTGTCGATCTCTTTACTAATCAGAGCTTGAAGAGCAACGATGGTAAAAAAGAATGGCTCGAGTTTTTTAAGCTAGTAAGCAATGAATTCAGCAAAATCGAAGGCAAAACTCATGATGAGTTATCAGAATCACTAGAGCAGACTGTAACTTATATAAAGCGCTTAGATGTTCATAAAAAGTTTCAAGCTTTTGCTAGTTCTCTTAAGACAATGGAAAAGCACGTTGAGATCCAAGATGACAGTTACAACTTAATAAAAGTAGACTTTTCCAAAAGTATTGTAAATGTCTGGAGTTATCCCAAAGATTCATTTTCTGAGGCAGCAGATAATTACTTAAAACTTGAGAAACAAGCTGCAAAAAATAGAGAGTTCGTTGTGGCCCTTGTGTCATCGTCATCAATAAATAATTTGAAAGAAGCGTACCCAAACTATTTTGCTGACTCAGCTGTATTTGTTCATAACCTAAAACGTATTGAGCAGGAACATGCGTTAAAGGAAAAGATGAAACCAAATTGGTTTTCTCGCTGGTTGACTTCTGCTGGTTTTACAGGACGCAACTAACAAGCAATTTAAGAGGGATTCACAACGCTTGGCACTTTTGCTTCTACTTCAAATTTAGTGTTTATGGCACAATGTTTTAGGTTGGCTGGTTGCGTTGTTCACCCCTTAATTGGGCGTTATAAGCCACTCTAGTTTTTGGGAGTCATATTAATGAGAGTAGTTGATAAAATACGTATGGTTCTTAACCAAACTAAGAACCAAGGGCACGATGCTATTTCAATAAGTGCATTTGAATCATATCTTTCCGCTATTGAATCAGAAGATGATGAATATAGCCAAAATAGTCAAATGCAATTGGAGCGTGATTTGGCAATATTTAAGGCGCAGAATGATATAAACATTGCTGATGCTAACAATCAGACTGCTAACTCGTTAGAAATGTTTCGTTCCGTTATCACTTCGGGGCAAGCTGCCTTAAAAGCAAGCATGGTTATCAATGGCGGTGCGGCTGTTGCCTTACTAGCTTTTATGGGCAAAATTTGGGGAGATTCCATAATTACGAGTGTCGCACAAAGTTTATCAAGTGCCACATTTCTATTTTGTGTCGGGGTTGTATTGGGTGCATTATCTACTGGAACTACATATTTTTCCCAAGCGTTATATAACGGTAACCAAATTAGGGTCGGTCATGTATTAAATACAATTACCATCATCATGGTATTGGCTTCTTACGGTATATTTATTGTAAGTTCATTTATTGCAGCTAGATCTTTTGGGGTGCATTTTGGCTTATAACAAGGCGTTTAAGGCGGATTCTCAACGCTTGGCGACTTGAGTTCAAATCAGTTTTAGTGTTTAAGGTACAATGGTTTAGGCTTGGTGGTTGGCGTTGTTCACCACTTAACGCGGCGTTAGTATTTCCTGTGATGTATTTAACACTTTTGGTCTAGACTTTATGTGAACCAAAAGGAGGTAGTTATGCCTAAATATGTCATAGAAAGAGAGGTGGAAGGCGCTGGAGACCTATCAGCGGAAGAACTTCAAGGTATCTCACAGAAATCGTGTAGTGTCCTAGAGGCTTTAGGTCCAAAAATTCAGTGGTTGGAGACATTTGTTACTCCAAACAAAATTTACTGTGTTTTTATTTCTGAAGATGAGTCACTGATTCGTAAGCATGCAGAAATGGGAGAGTTCCCAGTTAGTCAAGTAAACGAAATAAAGTCAGTGATTGACCCTACGTCAGCAGAGGTTGCGTAGCTGCAACTATATTGACTGCTTCAGGGGCAATACTAACAATCTGTTTAAGAGTGATTCGCAACGCTTGGCATTTTTGCTATGCGTTGCGTTTTGTGTTTAAGGTGATATGCGGGAGCTTCGGTATTGCGTTGCTCACACCTTAACAGGGCGTTAGCCGTCATGGAGCTTGCCATACTCAAAGTGATAGAATAGTATCACTTTAGTATTCCTTTGGAGCAGCTCTCATGAAAGTAGAACTAGTTACATCACTTAAGCGTCAAGCAACTAAGATCCTCGCCGATCTCCACGACACCAAAGAACCCGTGTTAATTACTGAGCATGGTAAGCCATCTGCGTATCTCGTTGATGTTGATGACTACGAATTTATGCAAAATCGTTTAGCTATTCTTGAGGGTATTGCAAGAGGTGAGCGTGCGCTAGCTGACGGTAAAGTGGTAAGTCATGATGAAGCCAAGGACAAAATGTCAAAATGGCTGAAGTAATCTGGACTGAACCAGCGTTATCTGACCTCAATGATATCGCTGAATATATCGCACTTGAAAATATCGTAGCTGCAAAGCAGTTAGTACAAACGATCTTCTCCAAAGTCGAACGCCTACAAACTTTCCCGGAGTCAGGTCGTATTCCACCTGAACTAGAACATTTAAGTTATCGTGAAGTTGTCGTTAATCCATGTCGCGTTTTCTATAAACAAGACGGTGACAAAGTGTTTATTCTGTTTGTTATGCGTGCAGAGAGAGATTTGCGTAAGTTCTTGTTGAGTAAGCAGTAACCCTTGGGAATGAGCGGCTAACAAACTGTTTAAGAGTGATTCGCAACGCGTGGCATTTTTACTATGCGTTGTGTTTGGTGTTTAAGGTGGTATGCGGAAGCATCGGTATTGCGTTGCTCACACCTTAACAGGGCGTTATGTGAATGGCGAAAAATCACAGAATCTAATCTCTAACTTCTTGCTACAACTCATATTTACAGCAGCTCCAATTCGGTAAAATGCTCGAATATATTAGTCGTAGTCTGGTGAGTTATGATCGCAGTAATTTTTGAAGTACAGGTAGCAGAGGGTAAAACTTCTGAATATCTAGATATTGCAAGTGAACTAAAACCGCTGCTATCAGATATTGATGGTTTTATCTCAATCGAACGTTTCCAAAGTCTAACAAATGACAGCAAGGTTCTATCTTTGTCATTTTGGCGTGACGAAGAAGCAATTCAAGAGTGGCGCAATCTAGAATCTCATCGATTTGCTCAATTAAAAGGTCGTAGTGGTGTTTTTGAAAGCTACAGACTCAGAGTTGCGGGTGTCATCAGAGACTATGGCATGGACATGCGTTCTGAAGCCCCAAAAGATAGTATCGACGCACACGGCTAAAATTCACATAACAATCTGTTTAAGAGTGATTCGCAACGCTTGGCATTTTTGCTATGCGTTGCGTTTTGTGTTTAAGGTGGTATACGGGAGCTTCGGTATTGCGTTGCTCACACCTTAACAGGGCGTTAGGCTTCAGTAAAACTAGACCAATCTCAATATATTGATCTGCGACTTATGAGTTATGTGGACGGGTAGGTATTATGTTGTGCTGATATTGGATAAAGGATTTTTGGATGTCCACGGAAAATGGAAAGCTACAGATAATTTTGGCTGTAATAGGCGCGGTTGGTGTCCTCGGGGCAGCTATCATGGGCAATTGGGGAGAAATCTTCAGTCCTTCACATGCTGAACAACAAGGTGTAGCTTCGTCCTCTGCCGTCTCTGAAGCACCTAAAGTAGAAATGGTTGAAAAATCGAAGTTTGAATCATTACAAGCAGATCATAACAGGGCGCAAGAAAAAATCAAAACGTTGGAAAGCAAACTCACTTTGCAACAAGAAGACAATTTGAAGTTGGAAAATACTATTCGGGCTTTGAACGACACTATCGAAGAGCTAGAAATACCATTTCACCGAATATCTGATACCAAATTAAAGCAGTTAATTAAATTTCATAATGCGACTAAATGCTATGGTCGCAGTTTGAATCTAATTCATGACTCAGGTGAAGAGTACGCTCATTGCGAATCGAAAGAAGATTTGGCGAAAAAACTGCTTATGTTCTTCGAAGAGTTAGAACTGATTCATACTCACTCATCAGACTATTCACGTAGCCGAGCTAAAAAAGCACTAATTCAATTGCAAGGTGATTACAAGTTTAATAAACCTGGTTGGTATAATGATTTGATGTTAGGAATTCTCATCATCGAGTACGCGAAAAAAGCTTAGTATCAAGTTTGAAGTGCGACACTTTTTACAGATGCGCATGAATATACTCCGTTGGTGTCCTATACCCAAGTCTTTTGCGTGGGCGCGTATTTAATTTGTGTGCAATTTCATTGCAGAGCTTCTGTGTTACGTGTG
>NZ_JBQEQR010000024.1:0-1024 GCF_052037695.1 Vibrio sp. WZ-1
TCGGCGAGGATCTTAGTTGCTTGACGTTTGAGTGATGTAACTAGTTCTACTTTCATGAGAGCTGCTCCAAAGGAATACTAAAGTGATACTATTCTATCACTTTGAGTATAGCAAGCTCCATGACGGCTAACGCCCAATTAAGGTGTGAGGCACGCAATACGATGCTCCCGCATACCACCTTAATCACTAAAACCAACGCATAGTAAAAATGCCACGCGTGCCGAATCACTCTTAAATTGTTTGTTAGTTGCCCATCTCAAAGCCTAGTGCTAACATTTGTACACACACCAACAAAGGAATACATCATGGACACTAGAATTCAATTTCGTGTTGATGAAGAAACAAAACGCTTAGCTCAACAAATGGCTGAGAGCCAAGGTCGAACTCTAAGTGATGCTTGCCGTGAACTTACTGAGCAACTCGCTGAACAACAAAGAAAAACATTATCTCACGATGCATGGCTAACTGAACAAGTAAACCTAGCATTTGAGAAGTTTGACTCAGGAAAATCCGTTTTCGTTGAGCACCAAACTGCTAAGTCTCGAATGGAAGAGCGCAAAGCCAGAATCCGTAATCGAGGTAAGCAATGATTTTATGGGAAGAAGAGTCACTTAATGATCGTGAAAAGATCTTCGAGTTTCTCTATGACTTCAACCCTGATGCGGCAGAAAAAACTGACAACCTCATTGAAGCAAAAGTAGAAAACTTGCTTGAACAACCTCTAATGGGTCTGCAAAGAGATGGCATCCGCGGACGATTGCTCATTATTCCTGAGATTTCGATGATTGTCTCTTACTGGGTCGAGGGCGATATCATCAGAGTTATGCGTGTACTCCACCAGAAACAAAAATTCCCTACGGATTGATTGCTTCCTCTGGGGAACTAACGCCCAATTAAGGGGTGAACAACGCCTTCACCCACACCTAAAGCATTGTGCCATAAACACTAAATTTGAAGTAGAAGCAAGAATGCCAAGCGTTGAGAATCCCTCTTAAATTGCTTGTTATGTTTTACCACAAACACA
>NZ_JBQEQR010000051.1:0-51625 GCF_052037695.1 Vibrio sp. WZ-1
CTTCAAAGGCTACCGTCCACAGTTCTACTTCCGTACAACTGACGTAACTGGTGACATCTCTCTACCAGAAGGCGTAGAAATGGTAATGCCAGGCGACAACATCCAAATGCAAGTTGAGCTAATCGCTCCTATCGCTATGGACGAAGGTCTACGTTTCGCTATCCGTGAAGGTGGCCGTACTGTAGGTGCTGGTGTTGTTGCTAAGATCTTCGACTAATTCTTACTGAATTAATCGTAATCTTGCACTCTTCTTCTTTTTGAAGAAAGCGCTAGAAAAAGGGAAGCTAAGGCTTCCCTTTTTTATATCTTCTATTTCTCTTTTCAATATGGTTATAAGCCAACTCTTTTTTGTGATGTTTTTTATCATTGGAAAACATACTCTTACATCATTCCTATTTTCCGCTTTTTTTAGTGTTTCGCTAAGCCACTGAAAACTGCTTAAACTGTCCAAATCTATATAACAAAACATTCTGTAATTCACCCGATCACAACTAGTAACAAGAATGGTTCTTGTTTATATTCCTTTGCTAGATGAAATTTAAAGGTTATGAGTATGTACGTTTGTCTTTGTCATGGTGTCTCTGACAAGAAAATTAGGAAGTTGGTGATAGATGAAGGCATAGCTGACATCAGAGGCATCAAGCGATGTACAGCTTTGGGTAGCCAATGCGGCAAGTGCATCAAGCAAGCTAAAGAAATTTTAGCGGAAACAGAATACTTAACACTAAAGCAAGCTAGCTAACTACTAGCTCAGCCTTTTTGACACCTTCTCAGTTGCTTCTACATTTAAATGAAGCCAAAAAGGAGGGCTTTGTAATGAAAGGCGATCCAATCATAATCCAACATCTCAATAAAGTGCTCGGGAATGAGCTCATCGCTATCAATCAATATTTCCTGCATGCTCGTATGTACAAAGACTGGGGGTTAAAGCACCTCGCAGATAAGGAGTACCACGAGTCGATCGATGAAATGAAACACGCTGATCACCTGATCGAGCGTATTCTGTTCTTAGAAGGTCTGCCTAACTTACAAGATCTCGGTAAGTTGATGGTTGGTGAAGAGACTAAAGAGATGCTTGAGTGTGACTTGAAGCTTGAGATGGCGGCCATTCCTGATCTTAAAGATGCCATCGCTTATGCCGAAGATATTCGTGATTATGTTTCACGCGATCTTTTCCAAGATATCCTTGAAGACGAAGAAGAGCATGTCGATTGGCTTGAGACGCAACTGGGCTTGATTGAGATGTCTGGTATCGAGAATTACCTACAAGCGCAGTACGTGGATGAAGAATGAGATTATATTCCGCTGTTTTCCCATTCTAACCAAGTGATTAAGAGAGCACCTGACCTGTAAACAAGGTGCTCTTCACTAATATCTGGTCTAATCTCTTTTAGTATCGGCCTTTTTAAGGATGTAGCTCGCAATCTTACCTATGAAGATTGACTTCTATCCTTTAGAATTTATTCCCCCTTACCGAAAAATAACAAAAGAGAAACGATCCATGTCTGAAGACAATCGCCAAGAAGTCACCGCAGAAGAAGAACGCCGCCAACAAGCATTGGACTACCATGCATACCCAACTCCAGGAAAAATTGCAGTTGAGCTGACTAAGCCTGCTGAGACTGCCAATGATCTTGCACTGGCATACAGTCCGGGTGTTGCAGAGCCTGTACGCGAAATCGCACAGAACGCAGACAATGTGTATAAGTACACGGCGAAAGGCAACATGGTCGCGGTTATTTCTAACGGTACTGCTATTCTTGGTTTGGGTAACCTAGGTCCGCTAGCGTCTAAACCGGTAATGGAAGGTAAAGCGCTTTTGTTCAAACGCTTTGCTGGTCTAGACTCAATTGATATCGAAGTAAAACACCGTACGATCGACGAATTTGTCGATACAGTAGCGAACATTGCTGACACATTCGGTGGTATCAACTTAGAAGATATCAAAGCTCCAGATTGTTTTGAGATTGAAAAGCGTCTTATTGAACGCTGTGATGTGCCAGTATTCCACGATGACCAACACGGTACTGCAATCGTAACGGCTGCGGGTATGCTGAATGCAATTGAGCTGCAAGGTAAGAAGCTAGAAGAATCAACTATCGTTTGTCTTGGTGCTGGTGCTGCGGCTGTGGCATGTATGGAGCTGTTGATCAAATGTGGCGCAATGCGCGAGAAGATCTACATGCTGGATCGTAAAGGGGTGATCCATACACGTCGTGACGATCTAAATGAATACAAACAGTTATTCGCGAATAATACAGATAAACGTACGCTTGAAGATGTAATTGAAGGTGCAGACCTGTTCTTGGGTGTATCGGGTCCAAACTTGCTACCTGCAGAAGCATTGAAGCTAATGGCAGACAAGCCTGTCGTATTTGCATGTTCTAACCCAGATCCAGAAATCAAACCGGAACTGGCTCATGAAGTACGTGATGACTTGATCATGGGCACTGGTCGTAGTGACTACCCGAACCAAGTAAACAATGTACTGTGTTTCCCATTCATTTTCCGTGGTGCGTTGGACGTTCGTGCAAGCGAAATCAACGATGAAATGAAGTTAGCAGCAGTAGATGCGATTCGTGAATTGGCGAAAGAGCCAGTACCTGAAGCGGTACTCAAGGCGGCAGGTGTTGATAAGCTAGAGTTTGGCACTGACTACATCATTCCAAAGCCAATGGATCCACGTCTATTACCACGTGTTGCTAAAGCTGTTGCTCAAGCTGCTTTGGATTCTGGTGTTGCTCGCATTGAAATGCCAGATAACTACATGGCAGAGTAAATTACTGAGTAGAATCTTCGGATAAAGAAAAGGGACGCGATGGCGTCCCTTTTTTAGTTTGGTCTGAAGCTACCCCCGGCGCAGCTTCATCATGCTAACGAATTTGTAAGCAATTATTCTTCGTCAAACGCTTCGAATTCGATACCCATTGCCGTCATCAGCGCTTTTGCTTCTGTTGGAATATCATCTGGGCGGTCTTTACGAAGGTCTTCATCAGTTGGCAGTGGTTGACCTGTGTAAGCATGTAAGAATGCTTCACATAGTAGTTCACTGTTAGTTGCATGGCGTAAGTTGTTGATCTGACGGCGTGTTCGCTCATCAGTCAGCACCTTTAAAACTTTTAGCGGGATAGAGACGGTAATCTTTTTTACTTGTTCGCTTTTTTTACCGTGCTCAGCATACGGGCTAATGTATTCGCCATTCCAGTCAGCCATTGCGTACCTTCATTAATGTAATAAGTTAAGAAAAATAAATATAGGTGCTGATTTTAGCTGCATTTACCGCCATAAGCAAAGACATATAGACGTCTAGAAGTGTTGACGTCTTATTTTTAGACAAGTAAAGTGAGGTTAATTGTCAGGGAAGAGTATTAATCAAGTGAGCAGTACAAGCTAGATATAGCGCATTCCCATTTAGATGTCACCACCCGTGAAAGGATACACCCATGAGCACCCGCAAGCCTGCGACCATTGCTGTACGCACTGGTATCGAGTCAGACAGTCAATATCACGCTGTTGTACCACCAATCTACCTTTCTACTAACTATGGATTTCCTGCATTTGGTGAGGTTCCACAGTACGATTACACCCGTTCTGGTAACCCTAACCGAGGTCTGCTGGAGCAAGCGTTGTATGAGCTTGAATCAGGCAAAGGCGCGGTTGTCACTAACTGCGGTACGTCGGCATTAAACCTTTGGGTATCGGCGTTTCTTGGTCCTGATGACTTGATCGTGGCTCCTCACGATTGCTACGGTGGTACGTATCGTCTCTTTAATACTCGAGCAAACAAAGGCGACTTTAACGTTCAGTTTGTCGACCAATCGGATCAGCAAGCTCTTGATGCTGCAATTGCGAAAAAGCCAAAGCTTATCTTGCTAGAAACACCGTCAAACCCGCTTGTTCGCGTGGTCGATATTGCTGCAGTGTGTGAAAAAGCGAAACAAGTAGGCGCATTAGTCGCAGTGGACAATACCTTTTTGACTCCTGTATACCAAAAGCCTTTGGATCTAGGGGCGGATTTTGTTATCCATTCAACGACGAAATACATTAATGGTCACTCTGACGTAATTGGTGGTGTGGTGATCACTAAGAGCGAAGAGCATGCTGAAGAACTAGCCTGGTGGGGTAACTGTATTGGTGCTACGGGTACGCCATTCGACAGTTACATGACTCTCCGAGGAATTCGCACGTTGGGTGCGCGAATGCGAGTTCACGAAGAGAGTTCTCAACAAGTACTGACGTATCTACAGACGCAATCTTTAGTGGCGAAGATTTACCACCCAAGCTTGCCAGAACACCCCGGTCATGACATCGCGAAAAAACAACAGTCGGGCTTTGGCTCAATGTTGAGCTTTGAATTTGCAGGCTCGTTTGAACAACTAAAAGTATTTGTAAAAGCGCTCGAATTATTTTCTCTTGCTGAATCGCTAGGTGGGGTAGAAAGCTTGATTTGTCATCCAGCCTCAATGACACATCGTGCGATGGGCGAGGAAGCACTGGCTGAAGCTGGCGTTTCTCAACAGTTACTGCGTTTATCTGTTGGTCTTGAAGATGCGCAAGATCTGATTGCCGATCTTGAGCAAGCATTCGCGAAAGCAGCACAGTAATTGGGAGAAAGAAAGTCATGAGTGTACAACGTCAACTGCATAAATTTGGCGGCAGCAGCTTAGCGAACCCTGAATGCTACCAGCGTGTGGTGAGTATTCTTAAAGAGTATTCAGCAGAAAATGATTTGGTGGTGGTATCAGCTGCAGGGAAGACGACTAATCGCTTGATCGAGTTTTTGGAAGGGCTGGATAAAGATGGTCGCATTGCCCATGAAGCTCTACAAAGCTTACGACAGTTTCAAGCTGAACTGGTAGAAGCCTTGCTACAAGGTGAAGCACAGACACAACTGCTTGCCTCTCTTCAAGATGAATTCAGTACCTTAGCTGAGTTAACCGCGCCACTTACGGAAACACAAAAAGCGGCAGTACTTGGTCATGGCGAAGTATGGTCTTCTCGTTTACTTGCTGCGCTGTTGTCACAACAGGATCTGCCAGCAGTCGCTCAAGACTCACGTGCTTTTCTGCGTGCAGAGGTTGGAACGCAGCCAGAAGTCGACCGTGCGCGTTCTTACGCATTGATCAAAGAATCGTTGGCTCAACATAACCACAAGCGTGTGATCATTACAGGCTTTATGGCGCAAAATGAGGCGGGTGAAACGGTTCTATTAGGTCGAAACGGTTCTGACTACTCTGCTACCGTGATTGGTGCGTTGGCAGAAGTAAACACGGTAACTATTTGGAGTGATGTTGCAGGCGTTTACAGTGCAGACCCACGCTTGGTATCGGATGCTTGTTTGCTGCCACTGCTGCGTTTAGATGAGGCGAGTGAACTTGCGCGTCTGGCTGCGCCAGTGCTGCACAGTCGTACGCTTCAGCCTGTAGCTCAAAGTACCATGGATTTGAACCTCAAATGTAGCTATCAGCCAGAGTCTGGCTCAACACGAATTGAACGCGTATTGGCATCCGGTCGCGGCGCAAAGATCATTACCTCTCTTGATGAAGTGCTATTGGTACAACTGTCCTTTATTCACGGTCATGATTTTGAGCGTGCACAGAAAGAAGTGCTGCAAGCCTTAAAGCGTGCTCAACTGGAGCCTTTAGCGTTTGAGGCGCAAGAAGATCAGCAAACGTTGCGTTTAGCCTACACCGCAGAGATTGCTGGCGGAGCCCTAACTTACTTGCAAGAGTTAGCGGTTGAAGCGGAAATCAAACTTAAAGAAGGCTACTCACTATTGGCTGCCGTCGGTGCTGGTGTGACGAAAAATGCTAACCACTGTTTTGGCTTCTACCAGCAATTGAAACACGCTCCGGTAGAGTTTATTTCAGAGGCGGAATCTGGCTTGAGCTTAGTCGCAGTATTACGCCGTGCAGAAGTTGAAGAGTTAGTACAGAGTATTCATAGCCAACTATTTCAGGCGCAGAAGCGCGTAGCGGTTGCGTTATGTGGCAAAGGCAATATCGGCTCAAGTTGGTTATCACTGTTTGCCGAGCAGAAAGAAGAGCTCGAAAAGCGTCATGGTATGAGCTTTGACTTGGTAGCGGTAGTCGACAGCCAGACTTACTGGTTCGACGAAAGTGGCATTGATGCAGCGACGGTTGCCCAGCGTTTTGATGATGAAAGTACTGAGAATGATGGCAACTGGTTGACTAAGCTCGGCGCGATACAAAACTTTGATGAAGCAGTGGTACTTGATGTCACTGCTAGCAAGGAGCTAGCGACGCGTTATGTCGACATAGCGCAACAAGGCATCCATCTTATCTCGGCCAATAAAGTTGCGGGTTCTGCGGACAGTCAGTACTACCATCAAGTACAAGACGCCTTTGCTAAAATTGGCCGCCATTGGTTGTACAACGCGACAGTTGGTGCTGGTCTGCCAATCAATCATACCGTTCGAGATCTGCGCGAAAGTGGTGATGATATCGTCGCGCTATCGGGCATCTTCTCCGGTACGCTATCTTGGTTATTCCAGCAGTTTGATGGCTCTGTAGCGTTCACTGAGCTGGTTGATTTGGCATGGCAACAGGGTTTGACCGAGCCTGACCCTCGTTCTGACCTTGATGGTTCTGATGTGATGCGTAAGTTGGTCATCTTAGCCCGAGAATCTGGTTTGGATATTGAACCAGAAAGCGTAAAAGTGGAGTCGCTTGTACCGGAAGAGTTGCGAGATTTGAGCCTAGATGCGTTCTTTGACCAAGGCGATATCCTAAGTGAGATTTTGCAAGAGCGTCTGGGCAAGGCACAAAAAAACGATCAAGTGTTGCGTTATGTTGCGCGCTTAGAACGTAATGGCAAAGCAACGGTAGGTGTTGAAGCGTTATCACGTGAGCACGCATTAGCGAACTTGCTACCGTGTGACAACATTTTCGCCATTGAAAGCAAATGGTACAAAGACAATCCATTAGTAATTCGTGGCCCTGGTGCGGGACGTGAAGTGACAGCCGGTGCGATTCAATCAGACCTTAATCGTTTAGCGGGCTTGTTCTAATCTGACCAAACCAATTTTTGCGAACGACAACAAAAAAAACCTCGGACCGTTTCCGGGGTTTTTTATTATTTGGATAATGCCATACTGAATCGGAAAGCGAGGCTAAGGATAAGCCGCCAAGCAACTTGAACTATCCTCATTATGAACTTGAGAAAAATTCATAATCACAAGGTTGACATTAAATCGTATTCAATACATCCTGTAGACATATAGACGTCTAAACGTCGATTTGAGGAATTTTGATTTCGTGGTGGAGTTACCACAGGGAGAGTAAGATGGGATACACGCATGCAGGGCACATCGATGCCTTAAACCAGAATATCGCTGAACTATCAGACAATATCAACGTCTCATTTGAGTTTTTTCCACCAAGCAGTGAAAAGATGGAAGAAACGTTGTGGAACTCTGTGCACCGCCTTAAAACTCTTCAACCAAAATTTGTTTCTGTTACTTATGGTGCAAACTCAGGCGAGCGTGACAGAACCCATTCCATCATTAAAGAAATCAAAGCGGCTACGGGCCTTGTTGCTGCCCCGCACCTAACCTGTATTGATGCAACTCGTGATGAACTGATCAACATTGCTGATGATTACTGGAATAATGGTATCAAGAACATTGTTGCATTGCGTGGTGATATTCCTCCGGGTGGCGGTGCTCCAGATATGTACGCATCAGATTTGGTTGAGTTGCTTAAATCACGTCATGATTTCGATATCTCAGTGGCGGCATTCCCAGAAGTGCATCCAGAAGCGAAAAGCGCGCAATCAGATCTGCTTAACCTAAAGCGTAAAGTGGACGCAGGTGCTAACCGTGCTATCACTCAGTTCTTTTTTGATGTGGAGTCTTATCTGCGTTTCCGTGACCGCTGTGTTGCGGCCGGTATTGATGTAGAGATCGTTCCGGGTATCTTACCTGTTTCGAACTTCAAACAAGCTTCTCGCTTTGCAGCGCAGAACAATGTGAAAGTACCGGGCTGGATGAGTAAGCAGTTTGAAGGACTGGATGATGATCCAGTAACGCGTCAGCTAGTCGGTGCAAGCCAAGCGATTGATATGGTGCGTGTACTAAGCCGTGAAGGTGTGAAAGATTTCCACTTTTACACCCTGAATCGTGCGGAAATGACCTATGCGCTATGCCACACTCTAGGTGTTCGTCCACAAGTTGCTGTCGGTGCTTAAGATACTTCCCCCTAGATAGACAAAAGGCTTGCCCATCGGCAAGCCTTTTTCGTTTCATTTAAAGTGACGAATTAGCCGATCACTTCAAGTTCTGTTAGTACTTCTTCTGCCCAGTTAATCCAAGCTTCACGTAGCATTAGGTTGCGGCGAAGCGTTAAACGCTCTAGACGCGCTTGCTTGTCTAGCGTTGATGGTGTTGCGTAGTACGCCGCTTCGATTTCTTTGTAATGAGAAACCAACTTACGAGACTCTTCTACTAGTTCAGACAGTTGATCACGGAACGGTGCTGCTGGTTGTACTGCGCAAGCGATCAGTTTCGCAGAGAACTCATCACGTACCGTTGGATGTGCGGTCGGTTGATCGAACCACTCACCCAGTGCGCTGCGGCCAGCGTCAGTAATTGAGTAAACCTTACGGTCTGGTTTGCCTTCTTGAGGTTCTAATACGCAAGTAACCAGTTCTTTCTCAGCCATTTTATTAAGTTCACGGTAAACTTGTTGGTGGCTTGCTTTCCAGAAGTAACCGATGCTAGCTGAGAATTCTTTAGTGATGTCGTAACCGGTAGCGTCGCGAGTGCTAAGTACAGTTAAGATTACGTGTGGTAATGACATGTCTTCAATCCAAATGGTCAATAAACTTGTAAACAAGCTATCTACACTTTCAGTTGCGTTCTTAATGACGCTTGAGTTTTTTAATGTGTAGATAGCACCAACAATGTTGGTCCTGTCACCTTAAAGCCGTTTATCACCTAGAGTGATGGGTGTGTCCATCTAGCTGGAGCCTATTTGATTGGACTTGTGAGCTTCCAGCAGGCAAGTAGTATATAAATAATAAGCATGAAGTGGAATACTAGGACAAAATTACCCAAAAAAACTAATAAAATACTCAATAGTGTTTTTTGGTAGTGTTTTGTGTTGTTGGCGTGGGACTTTTTGTTTTGTTTTTGGAGTTATTTGCTGGTTATTTCTTGTTCGAAGATGGAAGGTGGTTACAGAGGGGAAGTAAAGGCTGAGATTGTTCTCAGCCTTTGGTTATGCTCAGTCTAGATTAACCAGTGTTACGCATACCTGCTGCAATACCAGCAATCGTCACCATCAGCGCTTCCTCGAGGTTGGCTGAGGATTCCTCTGTTTGGCGAGTACGGTATAGCAACTCAGCTTGAAGCATGTTCAATGGCTCTACGTAGATGTTACGTAGACGGATGGATTCAAGCCCCCATGGGTCGCTTTGCATCAGGTTCTCGTTGTTCTCTACGTTCAGCACTGACTTGATGTCTTTCTGAAGTTGCTCACGTAAACGCTCGCCCAATGGTAGTAGCTGACTTTCAACTAGGCGTTGATCATAGTAGCGAGAGATATCCATGTTGCACTTGGTGTAAACCATCTCCAGCATACCTAAGCGAGTTGAGAAGAATGGCCATTCACGACACATTTCTTCTAGCAACGCCTGATGACCTTTATCAACCGAGTATTGAATTGCTTCACCAGCACCTAGCCACGCTGGCAGTACCAAACGGTTTTGACTCCAAGAGAAGATCCATGGAATCGCGCGTAAGCTTTCAACGCCACCGTTCGGGTTACGTTTTGCTGGGCGTGAACCAAGTGGTAGTTTACCTAGCTCTAGTTCTGGCGTCGTTTGACGGAAGTAAGGGACGAAATCAGGTTCGCCACGAACGACACTACGGTACGCTTCACAGCTGACTTCAGATAATACATCCATTAGGTCGCGCCATTCTTGCTTTGGCTCTGGTGGTGGCAGAAGGTTCGCTTCCAGAATGGCACTTGCGTACAGGTTGAAGCTGTTTACTGCAACGTCTGGAAGACCTAGTTTAAAGCGAATCATCTCGCCTTGCTCTGTTACGCGCAGACCGCCTTTCAGGCTCTTCGGTGGCTGAGACAGCAGCGCAGCATGCGCTGGCGCACCACCGCGACCAATAGTGCCGCCGCGACCGTGGAATAGAGTCAGTTCTACGCCTTCTTCTTCTGCAACTTTAACCAGTGAATCCATCGCATGGTATTGAGCCCAGCCCGCAGACATTACACCAGCATCTTTTGCAGAGTCAGAGTAGCCGATCATCACCATTTGATGGTTTTGGATAAAGCCACGGTACAGGTCAATGCCCATCAGCTGTTTGATGACAGCTTCCGCGTTGTTTAAATCATCTAGCGTTTCAAACAAAGGACACACGTCCATGCGGTAAGGGCAACCTGCTTCTTGCAGCAGTAGATGTACGGCAAGTACGTCAGAAGCGGTACGCGCCATTGAGATAACATAAGCACCAAATGCTTCACGAGGTTGCGCTGCAACGATCTTACAGGTGTCTAAAACCTCTTTAACTGCTTCTGATGGTTCCCAGTCACGAGGTAGAAGAGGGCGCTTAGACGCAAGTTCATTAGTTAGGAAAGCAACCTTGTCTTGTTCGCTCCACTGTTCGTAGTCACCAATACCTAGGTAACGCGTTAGCTCAGACAGAACGTCTGCGTGGCGAGTACTTTCTTGGCGAATATCGAGGCGAACCAGGTGAATACCAAATGCTTTAACGCGGCGCAGTGTATCCAGTAGTGAGCCGTTGGCGATCACACCCATGCCACATTCGTTGAGCGATTGGTAACACGCGTAAAGCGGTTCCCAAAGTTGCTCTACTTTTTGTAGTGGTGCTTTGACTGCCAGTTTCTGGCCGTTGACTTTCGCGTCTAAAATATCTTTGGTTTCGTTCAGTAGTGAACGTAGTTGTTTTAAGATCGCACGGTATGGTTCGTGCTGATCGTCACCTGCAAGCTCGCGAACTTTGTCATTGCAAACAGTCATCGACAGCTCACTGATCAGTTCGTTGATGTCGTTGAGGTAAAGGTCAGCAGCCTTCCAACGAGACAGCAGTAATACTTCACGAGTTATGCTGTGGGTTACAAATGGGTTACCGTCACGGTCACCACCCATCCAAGATGAGAAGTGCACTGGGCGAGCATCAATTGGTAGACCTTCGCCTAGGTAAGACTTCAAGCGGTCATTCATTTCACGTAGGAAGTCAGGTACCGCTTCCCATAGTGAGTTTTCTACTACCGCAAAGCCCCATTTTGCTTCATCAAGCGGAGTCGGACGCTGCTGACGAATGACGTCAGAGTGCCAGCTTTGAACGATAAGTTGCTCAAGGCGACGTTCGGTTTTCTTACGCTCTTTGAAAGAGAGATCGCTCAACTCTAGCTTAGATAGGCACTCGTTGATCTTAACCAGTTTATTGATCATGGTGCGACGAGTGATTTCGGTTGGGTGCGCGGTTAGAACCAGCTCAATATTCAGGTCGCGAACCGCCTGTGCCGTGTCTAGCTTACTCACATCATTTTGCACCAGCTTTGAGAACAGCGAGTTAATTGCGTCAGGTTCGCAGATATGCTCTTCACAGTGGCGTGAAATGGTGTGGTATTGCTCAGCAATATTGGTCAGGTTTAGAAATTGGTTGAACGCTCGGGTAACTGGCGTCAATTGCTCATCGGGTAGGCTTTTAATTTCTTCAATTAAGCTTTCTCTGTCAGCATTATTTCCAGCTTGAGCCGATTTGGATAATTTACGAATGGTTTCCACTTTCTCGAAGATTTCTTCGCCATGGGCATCGCGAATTGTGTTGCCCAGAAGGTGGCCCAACATGCGCACATTGCTTTTAAGTGCGGCGTATTTCTCGTTCATTGTCATCCTGCCTCGTAAAAAAACTACATCCATTGTCCTTGTTAAGACTCCAATCTAGCGAAAATCACCAGTTCTAGTCAAATAAAGCAGAGTAAGTTTGCAATTATTCCGCTGCTCACCTGATTTAGAGCAAAATTAGGCCAGCTTCTTTCAGTAGAAGTGAAAATTAATTACAAAACGGCTGTAAAAAGAAGGATGTAGCGTGCTAGAAGAATAGTGGTAAAGAGAACAAAATGCAGCTCAATCGAGCTGCATTGTGAGGAAAATGCTAAATTCGCCTAGCAACAATATTTCACCATTGCACGTGATAGCACATCAATGGTCGGGTCAATAAAGTCGAAAGAAAGGAACTCATCGGGCTGGTGGGCTTGATCAATCGAACCAGGGCCGAGAACCAAGGTGGGGCACAATTGCTGAAGAAATGGCGCTTCGGTGCAGTAGTTGACGGTTTCTGAGCTGGTTTGGCATATTTCTTCCACACCACCGATAAATGGATGGTCATGTTGACACTCGTAACCTGGAATTGGTTCGTGCAGTGGAATTATTTCTAACCGCCCTGGCCATTTCGCTTCCACTTCTTTTAATGCACCACGCAGCATGTTCTCTAAACCATCAAGACTGATCCCTGGAAGAGGTCGCACGTCATAATGCAGTTCACAGCAACCGCAAATACGGTTTGCGCTGTCGCCACCATGGATATGGCCAAGGTTTAGGGTCGGGCTTGGAATGGCAAAACCCGGATGGTGATACTCTTTCACCAGCTTGTCGCGCAGTTGCATCATGGCAAACATGACTTCATGCATGATTTCAATGGCATTGACGCCGAGCGCAGGATCCGATGAGTGACCGGATTTGCCAGTTACACGAATGGCATTTGCCACATGTCCTTTGTGACCACGAATCGGCACTAGGCTGGTGGGTTCACCAATGATGCAGTAATCCGGCTTAAAAGGCGCATTCTCAGTAAAATGACGCGCACCCAGCATAGTGGTTTCTTCATCACAGGTCGCCAATACATAAAGTGGCTTGGTCTGCTTACTCCAATCGACGTTCTTTACTGCTTCATAAATAAAGGCAAAGAAGCCCTTCATATCCGCCGTGCCCAAACCGTAAAAGCGGTTGTCTTTCTCGGTCAGCTTATGAGGATCAAAACTCCAGCGTCCTTCATCAAATGGCACGGTATCGCTGTGACCTGCCAGAAGTAGACCGCCTTCACCTTCGCCCATACGTGCGATCATATTGTGTTTGCCTGGTTCCACTTCGATCACTTCAACACTGAAGCCAAGATCTTTAAACCAAGAAGCTAGCTTCTCGATCACTTTGGCATTGCCTTGATCCCAGCTTGGATCGGTTGAGCTGATCGAAGAGGTGCTGATCAGTCCTTCATAGACCTCTAGAAAACTTGGTAATTGCATGGATTCTTCAATTCTCCTATTGACAGACAGAGCACAAAAATGTAAAACACATATTAAATCATATTTAATGAATAAAAAATCAAAATAAAGCAAAAATTAAATATGAATAGTCATTTTGAGCTTTAAGTATATGGATGTCATGTAATGCTAAAAACCACGATTATCGGAGCCAGCGGCTACACCGGCGCAGAGTTGGCTTTAATGGTCAACAAACACCCTGAACTCACGCTATCAGGTTTATACGTTTCCGCCAATAGCGTCGATGCAGGAAAGAATATTGCGCAATTGCACGGCAAGTTAGCGGGTGTGATTGATATGCCAGTTTCACCACTGACCGACCCCAAGCAAATCGCTCAAGTGTCTGATGTGGTTTTTCTGGCGACAGCACATGAAGTAAGCCACGACTTGGCTCCTATCTTCCTAGAGGCGGGATGTCAGGTATTCGATTTATCGGGTGCATTTCGTGTGAAAAGCGAAGGTTTCTACGACACCTTTTATGGTTTCGAGCATCAACATAATAACTGGTTAGATAAAGCGGCATACGGCTTAGCAGAGTGGAACCAAGAATCAATAAAAACCACTCCTTTGATTGCAGTAGCAGGTTGTTACCCAACTGCTTCACAGCTCGCAATCAAACCTTTATTAGAACAGGCATTACTGGATACAAACCAATGGCCAGTGATCAACACAACCAGCGGTGTATCAGGTGCTGGGCGTAAAGCCTCTATGGTTAATAGCTTCTGCGAAGTGAGCCTGCAGCCTTACGGTGTGTTTAACCATCGTCATCAGCCAGAGATTGCTCAGCACTTGGGTTGCGATGTGATTTTCACGCCACACCTAGGCAACTTCAAACGCGGCATTCTTGCCACTATCACGATGAAGTTGACGCAAGGTGTGACGGAAGCACAAGTGGCACAAGCATTCGAACAAGCTTACCAAGGAAAACCAGCGGTTCGTCTTAAAGGTGATGGTATTCCACGTATTCAGGATGTTGAAAATACGCCTTTCTGCGATATCGGCTGGAAGGTACAAGGCGAACACATCATTGTGATTTCGGCGATCGACAACCTACTTAAAGGTGCATCGAGTCAAGCGATGCAATGTCTCAATATTCATTACGGTTACCCAGAACTGACAGCGTTGCTGTAGTCGTTGAAAGAGGGAAATGCGATGACGCAAACCAATCAAGCTCCTTTAGTCATTAAGCTCGGCGGTGCAGCTCTATCTTGCACTCAAACCTTAAGCCAACTGTTTGCTGCAATTGCGGCTTACCAAAAGTCGGCACAGCGACAAATCGCCATCGTTCATGGCGGTGGCTACCTAGTTGATGAGTTGATGGCAAAGCTTCAGCTTGAAACCGTAAAGAAAAACGGTCTACGCGTAACACCTTACGATCAAATTACTGTGATTGCGGGCGCGCTTGCTGGTACCGCGAACAAGATACTGCAAGGCCAAGCAATTTCTGATGGCCTGAATGCGGTGGGTTTAAGTCTCGCTGACGGTGGTTTATGTCATGTTGAAGAACTTGATCCAGAGTTAGGCGCAGTAGGTAAAGCATCACCGGGTAATTCAAGTCTATTACAAGCGGTGTTAAACGCAGGCGCACTGCCGATCATCAGCTCAATTGGTCTGACTGAACAAGGTCAGATGATGAATGTGAATGCGGATCAAGCTGCTGTTGCAGTGGCCGGTGCATTGGATGCGGAGTTAGTGCTTCTATCTGATGTGAGCGGCGTACTCGATGGCAAAGGTCACTTGATCAAGACGTTATCCGAGCAAGAAGCCGATGCATTGATCAAAGGGCAAGTGATCACCGACGGTATGATCGTCAAAGTCAAAGCCGCTTTGGAGGCCGCCAATGATCTTGGTCGTCCTATCGAAGTTGCGACATGGCGTTACCCAGAGAAACTGACCCAGCTATTTGCGGGTGAAAGTATTGGCACGCAGTTTCTGCCGCAATAAAGCAGAAGCAAACCAGTTAAAGAATTGAACATTAGGAAGTGGTTGGCACTGACCGCCTAGAGCAGCGCCAGTTAAGTTTGGAGAAGAAACATGAGCAAAGTGAACGTAAATAAAGTGGTAGTCGCATACTCAGGCGGTCTAGATACTTCAGTAATCATCCCGTGGCTAAAAGAGAACTACGATTGTGAAGTAGTGGCTTTCGTTGCCGATGTTGGTCAAGGTGCAGAAGAACTAGAAGGCATTGAAGCAAAAGCAAAAGCTTCTGGTGCTTCTGAGTGCTACATCGCTGACCTGAAAGAAGAAATGGTCGCCGATTACATTTACCCGACGCTAAAAACGGGAGCTTACTACGAAGGTAAATACCTACTAGGTACATCAATGGCGCGTCCAATTATTGCCAAAGCGCAGGTTGAAGTCGCACGTAAAGTTGGCGCAGACGCACTGTGTCATGGCTGTACAGGTAAAGGTAACGACCAAGTACGTTTTGAAGGCGCATTTGCAGCGCTAGCACCAGATCTGCATGTTATTGCCCCTTGGCGTGAGTGGGATCTAGTGAGCCGTGAAGAATGTCTGGATTACCTAGCAGAGCGTAATATCCCTTGTACGGCTTCTCTTACTAAGATCTACTCGCGTGATGCGAACGCATGGCACATTTCTACTGAAGGTGGCGTTCTAGAAGATACATGGAATGCGCCAAATGAAGATTGTTGGGCTTGGACTGTCGATCCAGAGCAAGCACCGAATGAAGCTGAAACCGTGACGCTGAAAGTAGCGAAAGGTGAAGTTGTTGAGGTGGACGGTGAAGCAATGACACCATACAACGCATTGGTTTACCTAAACGAAAAAGGTGCGAAGCACGGTGTTGGTCGTATCGATATCGTAGAAAACCGTCTAGTAGGTATGAAATCACGTGGTTGTTACGAAACTCCTGGCGGCACGATTATGATGGAAGCGCTGCGTGCCGTAGAGCAACTGGTGCTGGACAAAGCCTCATTTGAGTTTCGTGAAGAACTTGGCCTAAAAGCATCCCACCTTGTGTACGATGGTCGTTGGTTTACGCCACTATGTAAGTCGATCTTAGCTGCGTCAGAAGAGCTAGCTCAAGACGTCAACGGTGAAGTGGTTGTGAAGCTTTACAAAGGCCACGCAACAGTGACGCAAAAACGTTCAGATAACAGTTTGTACTCTGAAGAGTTCGCTACTTTTGGTGAAGATGAAGTTTATGACCAAAGCCATGCTGAAGGCTTTATCCGCCTTTACTCGCTATCAAGCCGTATTCGTGCGTTGAACAGCCAGAAAAAATAAGCCAATTTAATGCCTTATAAGATAAGAGACCTGCCAATATTGGCGGGTCTTTTTCGTTTTTGCTGACCTCATTGGCATAAAGATAAAATAACCATGAATAAATATGTAAAAATATTGAATTTCTACTTTATTTTTATCTGCGATTATCGTAACGTTGAGGCATAAGAAAAAGTGAGCAAATGACCATCGATTTGGTCAACACTTAATGAAGAACACGTTAGCGTAAGCAATAGTCATCAGGAGAGACGCAATGGCATTATGGGGCGGAAGATTTACCCAAGCGGCAGACACCAGATTTAAAGACTTCAACGATTCATTGCGTTTCGATTACCGATTGGCTGAGCAAGATATCGTAGGCTCAATTGCGTGGTCTAAAGCATTGCTTTCTGTTGACGTGTTATCTGCAGAAGAACAACAAAAGCTTGAGTTGGCACTGAATGAACTCAAGCTTGAAGTGATGGAAGACCCACACCAAATCCTGCGCTCAGATGCGGAAGATATCCACTCTTGGGTCGAGCAGCAACTGATCAACAAGGTCGGCGACCTAGGCAAGAAACTACACACAGGACGTTCTCGTAATGACCAAGTCGCGACTGACCTTAAGCTTTGGTGTCGTCAGCAAGGCCAACAATTACTGATTGCGCTAGACCGCCTGCAAACACAAATGGTCGATGTCGCTAAGCAACACCAAGATACGGTGCTGCCAGGTTATACCCACTTACAACGTGCTCAGCCTGTGACATTTGCTCACTGGTGTCTAGCTTATGTTGAAATGTTTGAGCGTGATTACTCACGTTTAAGTGATGCACTCATGCGTTTGGATACTTGCCCACTTGGCTCAGGTGCGCTTGCAGGTACCGCATACCCAGTCGATCGTGAAGAACTTGCGCATAGCCTTGGTTTTCACCGTGCAACACGTAACTCGCTGGATTCAGTTTCTGACCGAGATCATGTGATGGAACTAATGTCAGTCGCGTCGATTTCGATGTTACACCTATCACGTTTGGCTGAAGATATGATCTTCTACAACTCAGGCGAGTCTAACTTTATTGAATTGGCTGATACGGTGACGTCCGGCTCTTCTCTGATGCCGCAGAAGAAAAACCCAGATGCACTAGAGCTTATCCGTGGTAAAACTGGGCGTGTATACGGTGCGCTGGCAGGCATGATGATGACAGTAAAAGCCCTGCCATTGGCTTACAACAAAGACATGCAAGAAGACAAAGAAGGTCTGTTCGATGCGCTTGATACATGGAACGATTGCATGGAAATGGCGGCACTGTGCTTTGATGGTATTAAGGTTAACGGTGAGCGTACACTAGAAGCAGCGAAACAAGGTTACGCAAACTCTACTGAATTGGCAGATTATCTAGTGGCGAAAGGCATCCCGTTCCGAGAAGCGCACCATATCGTCGGTGTTGCTGTGGTCGGCGCAATTGCTAAAGGCTGCGCGTTAGAAGAGTTGTCGATTGAAGAATTGAAATCCTTCTCGGAAGTAATTGAGGCAGATGTATATGACATCTTAACCATTGACTCGTGTCTAGAGAAGCGTTGTGCGCTTGGCGGTGTTGCACTTCAGCAAGTGGCTTACGCGGTTGAGCAAGCTGATAAGCGTCTTTCTCAACGTGATACCTCTGCGGTGAAAGTACGTCCTGCTCGTCTAACAGATATCGAAACACTGGAAGGCATGGTGGCATACTGGGCTAATATGGGTGAGAACCTACCACGCTCTCGCAATGAACTGGTGCGTGATATTGGTTCGTTCGCGGTAGCGGAGCACCATGGAGAGGTCACAGGTTGCGCTTCTCTGTACGTGTACGATTCTGGTCTTGCAGAGGTTCGCTCGTTAGGTATTGAAGCTGGTTGGCAAGGGCAGGGACAGGGCAGTGCAATTGTGAACTACCTAGTTGATAAAGCACGTCAGATGGCAATTAAGAAAGTCTTTGTGCTAACACGTACCCCAGAGTTCTTTATGAAGCAAAGTTTCGTGCCAACATCCAAATCATTGTTGCCTGAGAAAGTACTGAAAGACTGCGATCAGTGCCCACGTCAGCATGCATGTGATGAGGTTGCGCTAGAGATCAACTTGTTTGAGCAACTGATCCAGAAAAGTAATGTAGCCTAGACTAATGATTATATTAGTATTTTAGAAAAGACTGAAAAAATAGGAAAAAAATTGGGAACCTTTAAGAGGAAGCCGGGTCTATTAAAGTACCACTGCTTTTTCTTAGAAGAATCTAAGAGAGCCCCAAAACCGATATTGGTTTTGGGGCTTTTTTCTATCTGTCATTCTAGGGATGATCATCTTTGTTTTGTTTCCCGCGGCGGCGTTGCCACGGCAGAATGACGAAGCGCATCCAAAGGTGTAAAAACAACAAGCCGTTAAATGCAAAACCTGCAAAAATCAGTGCGATCGATTCAATACTCTGTGGATCATCCTTAAACGCAAACCACCACACAATCCAGCATAAAACCGAAAGCACGGTCAGTTGATCCATGCATCGTCGGCAGCGCCCAATCTTTTTCCAAAACCAATGTTCTTGGCAACTTTGACAAGTCATTGTTCTATCCACACTAACTATTTGTTCTGATTATAACCCTAACTCAAGCGCGAACATGTCTTTGTCGCCTTTTTCACGTCAAACGTATCTAACCAAAAATGGAAAGTTAGCTTGGTGGGAAATTTGTAGCACGCAATTGACGTATGATTCAATGTCAGCCTGAGAATAGGAAAATTATAATGTCGACAGAACTTAAAGTAGCACTAGGCCTTGCTGGTGGTTTCTTCACCATTGGGTTTGCTGCTATTGTGCTTGTAAGCCGTTATGCAATGATGGCTGCATAACCGCCACTCTATTGATTTTTGAATTGATAAAGTTGGAAGAAGAAAGCCTCGTATATTACGAGGCTTTCTGTTTACTGGGGGATGGCCTCCCGGGCGAGGGATGCACCGAGAGGCCGAGGGCTGAGTTCTGGACAGCTAAATTGCCAACCCAAGCCCGTTAGGCAAATTATTAACCAAGGTAAGCTTCTAGTTCTTCGCTACCGCCGATGTGTTTACCACCGATGAAGACTTGAGGAACCGTCGTGCGACCAGAGATTGCACGTAGGCTGACTGTTGTTGCATCTTTACCCAAAATCACTTCTTCATATTGAAGATCGTGGTCAATCAGATTTTGCTTCGCTTTCATGCAGAAAGGACAGCCTGGTTTAGTGAATACAGTGATCGATTCTTGAGTTTTGTATTCAGGTGCAACATAGTTCATCATAGTGTCTGCATCAGATACTTTGAACGGGTCGCCAGGCTCGTTTGGTTCGATGAACATTTTCTCAACCACGCCGTTTTTCACTAGCATGCTGTAACGCCATGAACGCTTGCCGAAGCCGATGTCGTTTTTGTCCACCAGCATACCCATACCATCAGTAAACTCGCCGTTACCATCAGGAATGAAAGTGATGTTTTCTGCTTCTTGGTCAGCTTTCCATGCGTTCATTACAAACGTATCGTTGACTGATACACATAGAATTTCATCCACACCATGCTCTTTAAATACCGAGAACAATTCGTTGTAACGCGGTAGGTGGCTTGATGAACACGTCGGAGTAAACGCACCCGGCAAGCTGAATACGATAACCGTTCTGTCTTTAAACAGCTCATCCGTGGTTACGTTCACCCATGCGTCACCTTTACGAGTAGGAAAAGTAACTTGTGGTACAGCTTGACCTTCTTTTGATGCAAACATGATGATTTCCTTTTTAAATCTATGAAATAATTCGTTTTCGAGCTTAGCGTTATTTGTCGCTCAGTTTCGTTTTGTTGAGCTCATTATTGAAAAAAAACTTTGATAGCTCTAATCGTTTAATGCTATGGTTTTGATAGATTATTTCTATCGCTAAACAAGAAGCGAATCGTACGTATGAATATTCGAGATTTTGAGTACTTGGTGGCGCTTGCGGAGCACAAGCATTTTCGGAAAGCAGCGGAAGCCTGCTTTGTTAGTCAGCCAACGTTAAGCGGCCAGATTCGTAAGTTGGAAGATGAATTGGGCGCAGCATTGCTAGAAAGAAGTAGCCGTCGTGTGCTGTTTACTGATTCTGGTTTGCAGCTGGTGGAACAAGCAAAACGTATCTTAAGCGAGGTGAAAACCTTTAAAGATATGGCGAGTGGTCAAAGCGGTGCTATGACTGGTCCTATGCACATCGGTTTTATCCCAACCGTTGGGCCTTATCTTTTACCTAAAATCGTCCCACACCTCAAAGAAGAGTTTCCTGAGTTAGAACTTTTCTTGCATGAAGCTCAAACACATCAGTTAGTCCGTCAGTTAGAAGAGGGTAAGTTAGACTGCCTTGTTTTAGCCTCTGTTGATGAAACCGCACCGTTTAAAGAGATTGAAGTCTACAACGAACCATTAAGTGTGGCGGTACCTTGCGACCATGAATGGGCAAGCCTAGATCATATTGAGATGTTAGATCTAAATGGTAAGACGGTCTTATCTCTGGGGGATGGGCACTGTTTGCGAGACCAAGCGTTGGGCTTTTGTTTTGCTGCAGGAGCAAAAGACGATGAGCGCTTTAAAGCCACTAGCCTAGAAACCTTGCGTAATATGGTTGCTGCAGGAGCAGGAATTACGCTATTACCACAACTGTCTGTACCGAATGAAAAGAAGAAGGACGGAGTGTGTTATGTTCCTGCGATAAACCCAACACCATCACGTAGCATTGTATTGGTTTATCGCCCCGGTTCTCCGCTGCGTAGCCGCTTCGAGACTCTGGCGGAAACGATCAAAAGTATACTTGATGATCATGAAAGCTATGCAGCAGCATAGTGGTTGAATATGAAGGTAAATAAAAGGGAGCCCAATGGCTCCCTTTTTCGTTTCTCAATAACAGAATTAGAATAGCTCTTCTGAACCACCACCGCCTGAGTAGATGCTGTCTTCCAGGCTATTACCGACGTACTCTGTTGGCTCAGTACCTTTCTCGAAGTACTCAAACATCGACGTGCCATCGACTTTATGTGTCAGCAGTCCACTGTCACGATCGATGCGCACACGAACGATATCATCAGGGATAGCCTTACCTTGTTGTGGTACACCTTCGAGTGCTACATGCATAAAATCAATCCACGCTGGTTCTGCAGTTTTTGCTCCAGACTCAGCACCAGAGATTTGGCCTTTGCCTAGATTGCTGTTCACCGTAGTTCGACCTAGCGTACGAGAGTGGTCATCAAAACCAACCCATGCAATTGCGACAATGCCAGGCCCGTATCCGTTGTACCAAGTATCTTTCGAATCGTTGGTAGTACCTGTTTTACCACCAATATCTCTGCGATCCAGTTTCTGTGCGCGCCAACCAGTACCATTCCAACCCGTGCCTTCACGCCAGCTACCACCACCCCAGATATTGCTGTACATCATCTCACGCATTAGGAATGCGTTTTGCGCTGAGATAACTTGCTTCGCGTATTGTGGAGTGTCGTTTTCTAGTGCGTTGTCTGGAGCAATGTTATCAGCCGTGACATCTTGCTCACCAAATTCAGCGGTAAACTTATCTTCTAGTTGTTCTGGCAGTTGAGGGCAGTTCTGTTGACAGATCACTTTCGGGTTAGCCTTAAATACCACTTCACCGAATGAATCTTCTACGTGGTCAACATAAAACGGCTCTACGTAGTAACCACCGTTGGCAAATACTGAGTAGCCTTGTGCCACTTTCATTGGAGTTAAGCTACCAGCACCTAATGCGATGGTCTCTGAGCGTGGCACTTCATCAATATCAAAACCAAAGCGTGTCAAGTATTCACGAGTTTCATCTAAGCCAACTTCACGCAGAGTTCGTACCGCCATTACGTTCTTAGATTGAGCTAGGCCGATACGCAGACGAGTAGGGCCGATGTAAGTCGGTGGCGAGTTCTTTGGACGCCATGCTGAACCAGAGCCTGCATCCCATTTGTTGATTGGTGCATCGTTAACCAATGACGCAAGCGTTAAACCTTTATTGATTGCTGCCGAGTAGATGAAAGGTTTGATACTTGAACCAACTTGACGCACAGACATCGTCGCACGGTTAAACTTACTATGAACAAAGTTGAAACCACCAACCAGAGAAAGCACGGCACCGTTTTCTGGATTCATAGCTACAAATGCTGTGTTTGCACTTGGCACTTGGCTTAGCTTCCAACTATGCGTGGTGTTACCTTCTTTATCAGTTGTGCTGATTTCACGAACCCAAATTTGTTGGCCTGACTCCAAGATCTGCTTCGCTGATTTTGGCACGGCACCTTGGCGTTCATCGGTCAGGTATTTACGAGCCCAGTTCATGCCAGTCCAAGCGATGGTTTGCTCATCGTTATTCTTCACCCAAACTTGTGCAGACTTTTCGTCGACTTTGGTGACAATTGCTGGATAGAGTTGACCGTAAGTTGGCTGTTTCTTCAGATGTTTTTCAATCTGTTCTATATCCCAAGCGGCTTCGCCTTCTTTCCACAATACTTTTTCAGCTCCGCGGTAACCGTGACGTTCGTCGTAAGCAAGGATGTTGTTGATTGCGGCTTTATTGGCGGCATCTTGCAGCTTTGAATCTACGGTCATGTAGATATTTAAACCAGACGTGTAAGCCTTTTCTTCACCATATTCTTTTACCGCCCATGAGCGCGCAAGTTCTGCGACGTATGGTGCTGAAAGCTCAATCTCAGCGCTGTGGTAACGAGCAACAATCGGTTCAGAGCGAGCTTCATCGTACTGTTCTTGCGTGATGTACTTTTCATCGAGCATACGCATTAAAACAACATTACGACGTTTAGTTGCACGTTCTAGCGAATATAACGGGTTCATTGTAGAAGGTGCCTTTGGCATACCTGCTAGCGTAGCGATTTCACTTAGAGTTAGTTCACCTAAGCTCTTACCAAAGTAGACCTGTGCTGCTGCGCCAAAGCCATATGAGCGATAGCCAAGGAAAATTTTGTTGACATACAGCGCCATGATTTCTTGTTTAGAAAGAAGCTGCTCAATGTGAATTGCAATAAAAATCTCTTTGACTTTACGCATGATTTTCTTCTCATTAGATAAGAAGAAGTTACGAGCTAGCTGCTGAGTAATGGTACTCGCACCTTGCTTGGCTGAGCCGGATAAGGCAACCACAACTGCGGCACGAGTAATACCGATCGGGTCAATACCAGGGTGCTCGTAGAAACGACTATCTTCAGTAGCAATCAGCGCATTGATGAGTTCTTGAGGAATCTCATCGTAAGTTACAGGAATGCGACGCTTTTCGCCAAACTGTGCGATCAGCTTCCCGTCCTGACTATAAACTTGCATAGGTGTTTGTAATTCAACATTTTTTAGTGTGGCCACATCTGGTAATTCTGGTTTTACGTATTGATAAAAACCAAAAATAGTGGTCACTCCAAGAATTATGCAAATCAATGTTAATAAAAATAAACGCTTTATGAACTTCACCGGAGAATCCCTGATTGGTTGAGGCTGTATAACTATAAACCCTTGTACTCTAGGTCAAAAAATTAGCAACAGAGGTATTAACTCTTATTTGGGTGCTAATAACAACCTTTGCACGAATAAAATTCGGAGCGAGAGTCTACATGGATAAGTTACTAGTTACTGGCATTGATATTACTCATCGCAGCCTCAAAGCCGTAATACTAAAACCAACAGAGAAGAGCTTTTCCCTGCTTGGTTTTAAAGAAATTGTACTAAACGACGACATTGTCGCTGAAAACCAACTCATAAATCATCAAGAAATTGTAAATACCCTAAAAGAGATAAAAAAGTCGCTGCCGTTATTTCATCGAAAAGTAGCGATAGCTGTACCAGATAGTGCTGTTATCTCAAAGGTTTTGCAGTTAGATAGTGAATTAGAAGAGAGCGAAGTTGAGTTTGCAGTGGCACAAGCCTTTTCTCTTCAATCTCCAATTCCTATCGATGAGCTTAGCTTGGATTATGTCCCCTGTGGTGGGGGAGTCCTGGCTAATAAAAATAGACAATATCAGGTATTTGCTACTAGAAAGGATTTGGTTGATAGCAGGGTGAAATTATTGGAACAAGCGGGCTTAAAACCCGTAGTGGTTGATGTGCATGCTCAGGTTGCAGGAGAAATATGGCAATTAGCAGCGGAGCGCTTCCCTGAAAAAGGCAACTTTTGTCTTGTGGATGTAAGAGATCGTGATGGCTCGATAACGATGTTCAATACGGAAGGAGAGCTATTTCATAAAGAGTTTATTTGGAACTCTTTTGAGCCATTAATTCAAGACAAGAGCCTCCCTGATGGTGAGGATGCTGAAATACAAGTTACCGATCGCTTTAATAATGAAGTTGCCAAAAGAATCCAGAGGCAATTTCAACTTTACGCTTCTGTATCGGGTTCCAATGATATTCAAGGTATCTGGTTGTCAGGCTCAAAGGCGTCGACACCGATGCTATCAGAAACGCTGTCTACAAGGCTAAATATTAGCTGTGAAATCCTTAACATATTTGAGCACTTCGACATCCAGCTTCCACCAAAACGTCGAAGAGATCTAGATGGGCAAAGCTTCACAGCCGCTGCAGGCATTGCTGTCAGAGCAATAAAGTGTTTAAGGAGGGGAAATGCTTCAACCTGTTAACTTACTGCCTTGGAGAGAGCAGAAAAGAGAAGCGCATCGCCGTCAATTCATGGTTTTGATTCTGTTTGCTTTTTTAGCCACTTTTTGTGTGCAGATGGGCATTAAGCAGTATTTTTCATATCAGCAACAACAGCAACAAGAACGGCTGGATTATCTCGAGCATTACATTGCTGATTTAGATAAGCGTATTGAGGAAATGAAAATTGCCGAACAGGAGCACAGCAAAATTCTTACACGCCTAAAAGAGGTGGAGAGCTTACAACAAGGAAGGAATAAAACGACGGAGTTTATGAGTTTGCTACCTAATACCATACCGTCGGGAGTTTATGTCGACAAAATTAAAATGGACAACCTTGCGGTAGAGATAAGTGGGATAAGCGATAGCACTTCTCGCTTAGCAACTATGCTTGATCGAATGGAAAAGTCTACAGAATTGATGGATGTGGAGATGCACTCAATTGTTCATGGTAAGTCTCGGTTTGGAAAGGAATTTCAAACTTTTAGAGTTTCATTTCTGTTTAAGCAAGGTGAGCATTTAGCTATTGGTTTGGATGGTAAGCAAGATGAATAGTTGGCAAGAGCTAGAACTTGATGAAATTGCGGATTGGCCAATTGTCCCGCAAGCCTTTGTTATCATCATTTTTGCATTATTACTGCAAGGACTGGGCTATTGGTTTTTTTTAAAGACTGAAGGAGAGCGGCTTGATGTATTGGTTGAAGAAGAGCGTCGACTTAAAGTTGTCCTAAAGATTAAGGCAAATAAAGTGGCAGCATTACCTCAGTTACAGTCTCAACTTGATGAGCTAACGACACGTTATGAATATCTTCTCCAACAGCTTCCAGCGCAAAAAGAGCTTGCCACTATGCTGGCTTCTGTTAATGAACTTGGGATCGATAACAACCTTACGTTTGCAAGGATAGACTGGGGTGATAAGCAACCTGAGCGATTCTTATATCGTTTGCCATTAAATATCGAACTAACAGGCAGCTATCATGATATTGGTCGTTTTTCTCAAGCAATTGCGACTCTTCCTCGAATTATTACCTTTCAGGATCTCACTTGGCAAAGGGTAAGCCAAGAAAGCGAAACGTTACATTTTAGAGTGAGGGCGAGCACATTCCAGTTTAACCCTGAGGAAAAGAATAATGAGAGCTAACTGTGGGTTATGGCTTGCTTGTATGTCACTTGTCGGTTGCAACGCAAATGATGAGTCTTTATCGGACTATATTCGCCAAGTTGAATCTGAAGCCCGTATCGATGTCGCGAAGCTAAAACCGGAGAAAAAGTTTCTTATCGCACCTTATTTACCTCGCTCAAAGCGAGAGCCTTTTGCTTTACCTGAAGAGGCGACTATCGCATCACAACCAGTTGCTCGTAACGATTGCTGGCAACCTTCCAAACGTAAACGAAGTAGCAAGCTAGAACATTTTCCTTTGAGTCAACTAAGGCTTAAAGGAGTTATGGGAATGGGAAGCAGTGTTTCTGGGTTAGTTCAAGCTCCGAATGGGACTGTCTATAAAGTGCATGCTGGTCAGTATATTGGACAGAATAATGGCAAAGTCACCCATGTGTCGCATTCATACCTGTTGATAAACGAAACCTTACCCGATGGTTTAGGTTGCTGGCAAAAGCGCAAGGTTAAGTTGGCTTTGAGATGAGTTATATCGCTTTGATTACAAGAATTGAGTAAGTGAAATGAAACAAGGAAATACATTGAGATACAGGAAGTTATTAGAATTCTTATGGTTGTGTGGACTGCTATTGTTTTCCTCAGCTATTTGGGCAGATGAGTCTTCGTCCAACGCCCTGAGAAGCATTGATTTCAGAAGTAACAAAGATAAAGAGGCGGTTATTGTTGTTGAGCTCGCATCACCTGCCGCTGTCGTTGATGTCAAACGAGTTCAAGAAGGGTTGAGTATTGACCTTCTTAATACGTCTGTAAAAGATGATCAACTTTACCTTCTTGATGTCAAAGACTTTGCAACTGCCGTTGATAGTGTTGAAGTCTTCCGTGATGCTGCAACAACGAGATTATTGGCTCATGTTGAAGGCGATTATTCGCATGACTACCGGCTCACGGGTAGATATCTTGAGGTCAAAGTTGCGCGATTAAAACCAAATGAGAAAGCGCCTGATAAAAGTATCCTTGCGAAGGAGGGCAAGCTAATCTCTATTAACTTCCAAGACATACCAGTCAGAAATGTCTTGCAGTTGATAGCAGACTATAACGATTTCAATTTGGTTGTCTCTGACTCTGTTGAAGGAAACTTAACGTTACGTCTGGATGGTGTGCCATGGCAGCAGGTATTGGACATTATTCTACAGGTTAAAGGGCTTGATAAACGCGTTGATGGCAACGTTATTCTCGTTGCGCCAAAAGAAGAACTGGACTTACGTGAAAAGCAACAGCTAGAGAAGCAAAAGTTAGAAGAAGAAATTGGGGAACTAACCTCAGAAATCATCAAAGTAAATTTCGCCAAAGCTTCGGATATTGCGGAGATGATTAATGGTGAAGGGAATATCAGTATGCTTTCCAATCGAGGTAGTATGACCATTGATGAGCGTACTAACTCTCTACTTATTCGGGAGCTGCCAGAAAATATTGCAGTGATACGCGATATCGTTGAGTCGCTAGATATTCCCGTTAAGCAGGTTCAGATAGAGGCCAGAATTGTAACCGTGAACGAAGGTAATCTTGATGAACTTGGTGTTCGCTGGGGCTTTAGTTCTATAAATGGTAACAATATGGTAGGTGGCTCAATTGAAAACAACTTAGCTTCGATTGGTCTCTATGACGAGGGAGGGGATGGTGAAGATGGGAATACTGTTGGGATTGATGATTTCTTAAATGTAAACCTGGCAGCGACTTCGCCTAGTGCAACGAGTATTGCCTTTCAAGTTGCTAAGTTGGGCTCCGATACACTGTTAGATTTGGAGCTTTCCGCTCTACAACAAGAATCTAAGGCGGAAATTATCTCAAGTCCGCGTCTAGTTACAACAAACAAAAAGCCTGCCTACATAGAACAAGGTACAGAAATTCCTTACCTCGAAGCATCTTCCAGTGGGGCTACTTCCATCACTTTCAAAAAAGCAGTATTAAGTCTAAAAGTTACCCCACAAATTACCCCTGATAATCGGTTGGTTTTAGACCTGAGTGTGACCCAAGACCGTTTAGGCAAGGTCGTTAAAACGGGTACAGGCGAAGCTGTAGCGATTGATACGCAGCGCATAGGGACTCAAGTGCTTGTAAATAATGGTGAAACCGTCGTGTTAGGTGGAATATTTCAGCACAATGTTACTAACACAGTGGATAAGGTTCCCCTGCTAGGAGATCTTCCATTGCTAGGGGCGCTATTTCGAAGAAGTTATGAAAATGTGGGTAAGAGTGAACTACTGATTTTTGTGACACCTAAGGTAGTCGTTCAGTGACCGATTCACAGATAAAAAGGCGATCAGATCAAAAATAAAGTTGCATTAGTGGCATCATGCTTGGATAATTTCGGGTCTTATCACGAATTATCTGTGAGGAATTGGTGCCACAAGCCTTGTATAACAGCGGTTTAGCTGTGTTTTCTTGTGGCGATCTTATTGAATTAACGTTGTAAATTACCGCTAAATATGGCTGAGAAACGTAATATTTTCCTTGTTGGCCCAATGGGCGCCGGCAAAAGTACAATTGGTAGACACCTAGCACAGCAACTGCATATGGAGTTTGTGGACTCTGATACAGTGATCGAAGAACGCACGGGTGCGGATATCGCTTGGGTTTTTGATGTTGAAGGTGAAGAAGGCTTCCGCAAACGCGAAGAAGCTGTACTTGAAGACCTAACTCAAGAGCAAGGCATCGTGCTAGCAACGGGCGGAGGCTCTGTAAAGAGCAAAGAAAACCGCAACCGTCTTTCAGCACGTGGTGTTGTTGTTTACCTAGAAACAACTATTGAAAAGCAACTTGCTCGCACAAACCGCGACAAGAAGCGTCCTCTACTTCAAACTGACAACCCTCGTGAAGTATTGGAAAGTTTGGCAGGCGAACGTAACCCTCTATACGAAGAAGTAGCGGATTACACAGTTCGTACTGACGATCAGAGTGCAAAAGTGGTAGCCAACCAGATCGTAAAAATGCTAGAAGAGAGATAAGCATTTATCTTTTTCAAATTGGAGCACACCGATGGAACGGATTACGGTCAATCTAGCAGAGCGTAGCTACCCAATCTCAATTGGCGCCGGGTTATTTGAAGACCCGGCGTACCTTTCTCAAATTCTTTCAAACAAAAATGCCAATCAGAAAGTCGTCGTGATCAGTAATGTCACGGTTGCTCCTTTGTACGCGGAAAAAATTCTTAGCCAGCTAAAACAGCTTGGTTGTGATGCCTCATTGCTTGAATTACCTGATGGTGAGCAATACAAAAGCTTAGACACATTTAATCAAGTCATGAACTTCCTACTAGAAGGAAGCTATGCTCGTGACGTAGTGATTATTGCGCTAGGTGGTGGTGTGATTGGCGATCTCGTTGGCTTTGCTTCAGCATGTTACCAACGTGGTGTTGATTTCATTCAGATTCCAACCACATTATTGTCTCAAGTGGACTCGTCGGTTGGCGGTAAAACAGCAGTGAACCATCCGCTTGGTAAAAACATGATTGGTGCTTTTTACCAACCTAAAGCGGTTATCATCGATACCAACTGCCTATCGACGCTACCAGAGCGTGAGTTCGCTGCGGGTATTGCAGAGGTGATCAAGTACGGCATTATTTACGATGGCGCTTTCTTCGACTGGTTAGAAGAGAACCTTGACCGTCTATATGCATTGGATGAAGAAGCACTGACTTACGCCATCGCACGTTGCTGTGAAATCAAAGCGGAAGTTGTAGCTCAAGATGAGAAAGAGTCGGGCATTCGAGCGCTGCTGAACTTAGGTCATACTTTTGGTCACGCGATTGAAGCTGAAATGGGTTACGGTAACTGGTTACATGGTGAAGCGGTATCTTCAGGTACGGTTATGGCAGCGAAGGCGTCGCACTTACGTGGCTTGATTTCGCAGCAACAGCTGGATCGCATTATTACCATTATGCGTCGTGCAAAACTGCCAGTGCACACCCCAGATACCATGAGCTTTGATGATTTTATGACGCATATGATGCGTGATAAGAAAGTCTTATCCGGTCAGCTGCGTTTAGTTCTACCAACTGGGATTGGTAGCGCTAAAGTTATCGCGGACACTCCGCAAGACATAATCAAACAAGCTATCGACTTCGGTCGCGATATTTAACCTAAACAGTGACGCCTTAAGGCGTCATTGATGCATTATTAGGGTTAACGAATGAGTGCAGCTCATATTTTAGAATTAGACTCTCAAACAGATTTATTACATCGCCTCGCAATGTTGAGCAACTTTAGCTCTAACCTTATTGTGGTTAATGGCGATGTTGGATTCGGAAAGTCATGGCTAGCCCAACGATATCTTGAAGTTGGCGCCACGAATAAGAATCAGTGCTTATTGCTGTGTCATCCCAACCAGGATGATACCCAGCGTCGTATGCAGATTTTAAGTCAAATTGTGAGTGATGCGCTTTTCAATCAACAAGATAGTTTGCTAGATAGTATGGAGCGAATTCTAGATAGTGAATCTTGTGACATAGCGATAGTTGTCGATGATGCTCATCTATTGAGTGAAGCTATTATTTCTGAGTTGTGGATGCTTGTATTGGCTGCTCAGTCAAACCCAAGTTGGAAAATTAATGTCATATTGTTTTCCCAATTAGGTCGTTTAGAGAACGTTCTACAACGAGTGAGTTACGGGCAAGAACTTAAACCGGTTGAACTTGAAATTGATATGCTGTCTGAAATGGAAGCAAGGCAGTTCTTCGAGTCACTGGTGATGCGCTATGTTGATGATGACAATGAAAAGCGTACGCGGGCTGCTTTTAAGACAGTCAGTCCAATTCCTGGTGACATTATGGCGTTAGGGGATTTAAAAGTGGAAAAAAGGATCATAATCCGCTCTATAGTTGGTTCACCAATTAAAATTGCTATTGTTGTATTAGCATTGTTGCTTCTTGCGGCTGGAGGATACTGGTGGATGCTCAATCAACCAACGCCTGATGATAAAGCGCAGCAAATAGCCGGCGCTTTGGAACAGACGGCAATACCAACGTTATCTGAGCCGCGTGATGAAGAAACTAAAAAAGCGGAAAACTTAACGCCGCTAGATCACAGTGTCGATCCCTCTTTGGATGTGGTAGGGGCTCAAGATGATTCGGATGCGCTGCCGCCTGCCATTGTCGATGAGGTAGCGAGTGTCGGTAATGAAGATACTCAACAGCGAGTTATTATTGAATCTGATGTTGTTGATGCATTACTTGAAGGTAAGCCTGAAACGGCAGATACAACAGAAATAAAGCAAGTCGTAGAGTCTACATCGACTCAAAGCGAAGCGCCTAGTGGTGCAAGTTCGGCATTGATTGAAGTGATTCGACCTGAAGCCACGGAAGACATTAATGCTCCTGATTCAGAGGTTGCTTCACCGCCGATTGTTCAGTTCTCCTTTGCTAAAGAAGAATTAAAAGCTCTGTCTCCTAGAGCATATACCTTGCAATTAGCTGCTATGACCTCTTTAGAAGATGTACAATCATTTTTAGATGACTACCAACTTAACGATAAAGTAAGAATTTATCCGACCGTTAGAAACAACACTGATTGGTACATCATTACTTATCAAGATTTCCCAACCATTCAGCAGGCTAGAGATGCGGTAGATGATTTGCCGTCTTCACTCAAAGCGTTGAGCCCATGGGCAAAATCGTTAAGACAAGTTCAGCGTGAGATCGAGCGGGTGAAATAATCCTGAGCTTCGCTGAAAAATATGTTACATTCCGCAGCCTTAATTTTTGGTCGATAGATAGAGCAGTAGATGAAAAAGCAACGAGCCTTTCTGAAGTGGGCAGGAGGAAAGTACGGTCTGGTTGAAGACATCCAACGTCATTTGCCACCGGCTCGAAAGCTAGTTGAACCTTTTGTTGGGGCTGGTTCGGTTTTTCTTAATACCGATTACGACCAATATCTACTGGCGGACATTAATCCAGATTTAATTAACCTCTACAACTTGCTGAAAGAGCGTCCTGAAGAGTATATCTCCGAAGCGAAGCGTTGGTTTGTTGCAGAGAATAACCGCAAAGAAGCCTACTTGAGTATTCGCGCTGAGTTTAATAAAACTGATGACGTGATGTACCGCTCTCTGGCGTTCCTGTATATGAACCGTTTTGGTTTTAATGGTTTGTGCCGTTACAACAAAAAGGGTGGCTTCAACGTGCCATTTGGTTCTTACAAGAAGCCGTACTTCCCAGAAGCAGAGATGGAATTCTTTGCTGAAAAAGCGAAGAAAGCGACTTTTGTCTGTGAAGGTTACCCAGAAACATTCAGCCGAGCACGTAAGGGCAGTGTAGTTTACTGTGACCCGCCTTATGCGCCACTATCGAACACGGCGAACTTTACCTCGTATGCGGGTAATGGTTTTACGCTTGATGACCAAGCAGCATTGGCTGATATTGCAGAGAAAGCGGCGACTGAACGCGGCATTCCAGTTCTGATCTCTAACCACGACACAACATTAACGCGTCGCCTATACCATGGCGCAGAGCTGAATGTGGTAAAAGTGAAGCGTACTATCAGCCGCAACGGCAGCGGTCGTAATAAAGTTGACGAGCTGCTTGCTCTATTTCGTGCATCAAACGCGGATAAATCGAACTCTTAGTTCTCACACTATTGCATCTAAATAGTGGATCTCCCCACTGGCTTCGGTAGAATTGCGCGCAAATTATTTGCTGTTTGCTCGCCACTACTGAGGTCAGGTATGAAAGATTTTCTAATTGCTCCATCCATTTTATCGGCTGATTTTGCTCGTCTCGGTGAAGACGTAGAGAAAGTACTCGCAGCGGGTGCGGATGTGGTGCACTTCGACGTTATGGATAACCACTATGTACCAAACCTGACTTTTGGTGCGCCAGTGTGTAAAGCATTACGTGATTACGGCATTACTGCGCCAATCGATGTTCATCTAATGGTGAAGCCTGTTGATCGTATCATCCCTGACTTTGCAAAGGCTGGTGCGTCGATGATCACATTCCACATTGAAGCATCTGAGCATGTAGACCGCACCCTCCAACTTATCAAAGAGCACGGTTGTAAAGCTGGCGTGGTACTTAACCCTGCAACTCCGCTTGCACACCTTGAGTTCATCATGGACAAAGTTGATTTAATTCTACTGATGTCAGTTAACCCTGGTTTTGGTGGTCAATCATTCATTCCTCACACGCTAGATAAGCTACGTGCAGTACGTAAGATGATTGATGAGTCTGGTCGTGATATTCGCCTAGAAATCGATGGTGGTGTGAAAGTAGAGAACATCCGTGAAATTGCAGAAGCGGGCGCAGACATGTTTGTAGCGGGTTCGGCTATTTTCAGCGAGCCAGATTACAAACAAGTGATTGACAAAATGCGCACTGAACTTGCTCAAGTAAAATAAAGGCTGGGAATAAGCGCAAGAACGCACTGGATTAATAAGGCTACCACTTTGCTGGTAGCCTTTGCTATTTCTGGCTTGAGCTAAGCAAAAATATCCATCATGGTGTGCAAATAATCACTTGCCTATTTTGCGTCCTTTCTGTACTATTCGTGCTCCTTAAAACTCGGTCAATTTTCTTTAGTTCCTTGCTTCCTCTGGACGACCGAGCCAATCGTGGAAGCTAATAATCCGTAAGGAGCAACCAATGCGTCATTACGAAATCGTATTCATGGTGCACCCTGATCAAAGCGAGCAAGTTGCTGGCATGATCGAGCGTTACACTGGTTCAATCACTGAAGCTGGCGGTAAAATCCACCGTCTAGAAGACTGGGGCCGTCGTCAACTGGCTTACCCAATCAACAAGCTTCACAAAGCTCACTACGTTCTAATGAACGTTGAAGCTGACCAAGCTGTAATCGATGAGCTAGAAACTGCTTTCCGTTTCAACGATGCAGTTCTACGTAACATGATCATGCGTACTAAAGCGGCTATCACTGAGCAATCTATCATGCTTAAGCAGAAAGAAGAGCGTGCAGAGCGTGCTCCTCGTCGCGAAGAGCGTGCTGAAGCTAAGCCAGAAGCAGCTGCTGAGTAATATTTCTTATGACCAACCGAATGGAGCTGAGTGGCACCATTGCCAAGCCGCCCATTCGTAGTAAAAGCCCTGGTGGCATTGAACACTGTCGATTTTGGTTAGAGCATCGCTCTACTGTTATCGAAGCTGACCTACCACGACAAGTTTATTGTCGAATGCCGGTAGTCGTTAGTGGGCTTGGGTCACAAGCATTAACTCAGAATTTAGTACAAGGCAGTAACATTAAGGTAAGTGGTTTTGTCGCTTATCAGACCGGCCGAAATGGCGTTGGGAAATTAGTGTTACACGCCGACAACATTACTCAAATTTAAGATCAGGAGATAGCCCATGGCTCGTTTCTTCCGTCGTCGTAAATTCTGCCGTTTCACTGCAGAAGGCGTACAAGAGATTGATTACAAAGACGTAGCAACTCTTAAAAACTACATCACTGAAGCTGGTAAAATCGTACCTAGCCGTATCACTGGTACAAGCGCTAAGTACCAGCGTCAACTAGCTCGCGCTATCAAGCGTTCTCGCTACCTAGCTCTACTACCGTACACTGACAAGCATCAGTAATCGGTTCGTTTTATTAAGAAAGAGGATTAAACAATGCAAGTTATTCTACTTGATAAAATCGGTAACCTAGGTGGTCTTGGCGATACAGTAAACGTTAAGTCTGGCTACGCTCGTAACTTCCTTATCCCTCAAGGTAAAGCAGTTATGGCAACTAAAGGCAACGTTGAAATGTTCGAAGCTCGTCGCGCTGAACTAGAAGCTAAAGTTGCTGAGCAACTAGCTGCTTCTGAAGCACGTGCTGAGAAAGTTAACGCTCTAGAAGCTGTTGTTATCGCTTCTAAAGCTGGTGACGAAGGTAAACTGTTCGGTTCTATCGGTACTCGTGACATCGCTGACGCTATCACAGCTGCAGGCGTTGAAGTTGCTAAGAGCGAAGTTCGCCTACCTGAAGGTGCTCTACGTAACACTGGTGAGTTCGAGATCAGCGTTCAACTTCACTCAGAAGTTTTCGCTACTGTGAACGTACAAGTTGTTGCTGCTGAGTAATTCAGTACCAAGACGAAATACTAAAAAGCACCTCTTATGAGGTGCTTTTTTATGCCTGAAATATACGAAAATGGAAGCTGGTGTTAAAACAGAAATAGTAGATTTACAGAAAAGACACTGTCAGCTTTTTCCAATCCTTCCGGCACTTTATCGTGATATTGGCGTGAGTGAGTAAGCTTCAATGCAATATCTTCAGTAATATCATTGGTGATGCTTAAATCACTATCAACTCGGGTATTACTTTTACCTGCAACTAGCGTGACGTCGGCTGAAAAACTCAGGTTGTCGAGCACTTGCCACGAGGTATTAATATTGCCTCGGAAGATACCTTCTTGGACAATATCTGGGAAGATAATGTCATCGTCATCAATCTCATCTAAGTTAGGCTCTTGGTAACGAAAACCTGGCCCCACTTCGACTTCTAATACAAATTGTTCTGTGTAAGAGAATTGATAACCTAAACCGCCAGAAAATGTGTAATCTTTGAAATAAGCACTGTAGCGAGAGTCCACACCTTTAAAGCTGCCGTAGAAATATGTTTTTGGACCTAACTTATAGTCGGTTTGAGCGCTATAAGTTGAGGAGCGCTTATCTTCTTCGCCATCTTTATATAGATTATAGAACTTCCATTCTCCATTCGAACGGTGTCGTCCGGCGGTGTACTCTGCGCTAAGGCGAGCATTTAAGGAACGTGAATCCGTGTTACCTGTGTGAGCTTGATAGCCGAACTCGACCTCAGTTTTCAGCGGGTCAGGAGCTTTGACGGTTTGCTCTGATTGTACTGATTCTTCGGCATACGATGTACCTGCACAAAGCAAGCCAAAGCTAAGTAACCAGTATCGGGACACAAATACCTCGGATGTTGATAAAAGGAGGGGAATGATACTGATACATATAGTCTACTTGGTCAATGGTCGGTTAATTTTTATTAGACCCAAACGAAATTCAATACCTATTGGCGAGTTGAATTCCTGACAACTAATTGTCTCATCAGGGAAGCATCTTGGTTAGGTTTAAGGTTATAATCTCGGGTCATTAGTAGTTATCGAGCAAAGTCATGGCGGAAAATAGAAATCGCAAACCTTCAGATAGTCAGGTAGACGCAATCAAAGTCCCACCGCACTCACTAGAAGCCGAGCAATCAGTAATTGGTGGTCTGTTACTGGACAACGAACGCTGGGACACTGTTGCTGAACGTGTTGTTAGTAGTGATTTCTACAGTCGTCCTCACCGTCTGATTTTTGAAGGCGTTAAGACCATTCTTGAGGCGGGTAAACCACTGGATCTGATTACTTTATCAGAGCACCTAGAACGCCATGAGCAGCTCGATGATGTTGGTGGTTTTGCATATCTAGCTGACCTTGCTAAGAACACGCCAAGTGCTGCCAATATTAATGCCTATGCGGATATTGTCGCTGAACGTGCCATTGTTCGTGGCCTAATTGGCGTAGCGAATGAAATCGCAGACGCTGGTTACGACCCGCAAGGAAGAAGCTCTGAAGATTTGATCGATATGGCGGAGAGTAAAGTTTTCGCTATCGCAGAGTCTCGAACCAGCGAAAATGAAGGTCCGCAAAACGTTGATAACATTCTCGAAAAAACGCTTGAGCGTATCGAGATGCTATACAAAACGCCGCAAGATGGCGTGACCGGTGTGAATACTGGTTTTAATGATCTCAATAAGAAAACCGCAGGTCTGCAAGGTTCTGACTTGGTCATTGTAGCGGCACGTCCATCGATGGGTAAAACCACTTTTGCGATGAACTTGTGTGAAAACGCGGCGATGGACCAAGACAAACCGGTACTTATCTTCTCGTTAGAGATGCCTGCCGAACAGTTGATGATGCGTATGCTTGCATCCCTATCTCGCGTTGACCAGACTAAAATCCGTACTGGTCAGCTGGATGATGAAGATTGGGCTCGTATTTCTTCTACCATGGGTATCCTGATGCAGAAGAAAAACATGTACATCGATGACAGTTCTGGTCTAACACCAACAGAAGTGCGTTCTCGAGCACGTCGTGTGGCTCGTGAGCATGGTGGCCTATCGATGATCATGGTCGACTACCTTCAGCTAATGCGTGTTCCTGCTCTCTCTGATAACCGTACTTTGGAGATCGCGGAAATTTCGCGTTCTTTGAAAGCATTGGCGAAAGAATTGAACGTACCAGTTGTTGCACTATCGCAGCTAAACCGTTCCCTAGAGCAGCGTGCCGATAAACGCCCAGTTAACTCAGATTTGCGTGAATCGGGCTCTATCGAGCAGGATGCCGACTTGATCATGTTCATTTACCGTGACGAGGTTTATAACCCAGATAGCCCATACAAAGGTACGGCAGAAATTATTCTTGGTAAGCAACGTAACGGCCCTATCGGCTCGGTTCGCTTAACCTTCCAAGGTCAACACTCGCGCTTCGATAACTACGCGGGCCCAGCATTTGATATTGATGATGAGTAATACCATGAGCTATATGAAAGCCGCGATGGCATGTATTGACTTGTCAGCACTGCAACACAACTTACAACGCGTAAAAGAACAAGCACCAGAAAGCAAAGTAATGGCGGTGGTGAAGGCGAATGGCTATGGTCATGGTCTTCGTCATGTCGCTAAGCATGCCACTCACGCTGATGCATTTGGTGTCGCTCGAATCGAAGAAGCGCTTCAACTTCGCGCTTGTGGTGTCGTAAAGCCGATTCTTCTTCTCGAAGGTTTCTACTCCTCGGGTGATCTACCCGTTTTGGTGACCAACAACATTCAAACGGTTGTTCACTGTGAGGAGCAGCTCGCAGCTCTTGAGCAAGCTGAGCTGGAGACCCCAGTCGTCGTGTGGTTAAAAATCGACAGTGGTATGCACCGACTCGGGGTAAGGCCGGAACAATATGATGAATTTCTTAGTCGATTAAATGCTTGTCCAAATGTAGCAAAGCCGCTGCGTTACATGAGTCACTTTGGTTGTGCAGATGAGCTAGAGAGTAATATCACGACAGAGCAAATTGAGTTGTTTATGTCGTTGACCGCTGGTTGTCAGGGCGAGCGCTCTTTAGCAGCATCGGCAGGTTTACTTGCATGGCCACAGAGCCAACTTGATTGGGTTCGTCCTGGGATTATCATGTATGGTGTTTCACCATTTAATCACCGAACAGCGCAAGACATGGGCTATCGACCAGTCATGACGCTCAAGTCGCACCTGATCGCAGTACGCGAAGTGAAGAAAGGTGAAAGCGTCGGTTATGGTGGTATGTGGACTAGCGAGCGAGACACCAAAGTCGGTGTCATTGCGGTTGGTTACGGCGATGGTTATCCGCGAACAGCGCCAAATGGTACGCCAGTTCTAGTTAACGGACGTAAAGTGCCAGTCGCTGGTCGCGTGTCTATGGATATGTTGACGGTCGATTTAGGACCCGATGCGACTGACAAAGTGAGCGATGAAGCCATTTTGTGGGGTAAGGATTTACCAGTTGAGGAAGTAGCAAGTCACATAGGGACTATTGCTTATGAGCTGGTGACTAAGCTGACTTCTCGCGTTGAAATGGAATACACGAAGTAGCCCATGAAGAACCAAATATGTTTAGTGCTGGCATTTTCTGCCAGCCTTTTTTTATCCCAACAAAGCGTCGCGAAAGAAAAAGACTCTGCATTTGTCCCTTTCTATTTCAGTACCGAAACCTTAGGTAGCACGGTCGGCCTTGCTGGTGTTGCGAAAGGTGTTGGTCAGCCACAAGCGGCACTGTTTGGTATGGGGTTGTATTCAGAGAAAGACAGCTACGTCGGTTTTCTATCTGCTTTCAATTATGCTTTGTCATCAAACTTGTTGTTTAGCACCCAAATGTACCAAGCGCGCTTTAACGACAATCCTTACTACCTAGGCGACCAAGGTTCAAACAGTTCTTCGACAGAGAATAAAACGGTGACCAATGGGTTTGAAGAAAACTACAAGTTAGAGTTTAAGTACTTACTCCCTTGGGGCAATGTGTATGAACACGGTTTACTGGGGGCATTCCAACCGGTTCGCGATGTAAGTTTTGCTTCGCCAGTTGACTCCGGTGTCAGCTCAATTATTTTTACGCCTTTCTATTCTTCTCGTGAGCTAGAGATTTATAATAATAAGAAAGAAGAGGCGACGGGATTTAGCCTAACATTTGATTGGGACAACCGCGATAGTGTACGTAATACCACTCGAGGCTCTCATACCTCGTTTGACTTAACTACGGGAGCGGAGAGCTTACAGTCAGAAGACTTATGGTTGAAGTGGGAGTTCCAAAACAGTCAGTATTACTCGTTGGGTCCGTTAGGCGATTGGTTTGATCAACAAGTGCTGGCGTTTGATTTCTACACTGCGGATACGCCAACTTGGAATCAGTGTGATGGTGCAGCTTGCAGTCGACCACCTGAGCAAGAGCAAGTACGTTTAGGTGGCTTATATCGCCTGCGCGGTTATACCGCAGGCCGTTATCATGGACGTAGCGCGATTCACTATTCTGCAGAATATCGAGTATTGCCGGACTGGCAGCCGCTCGATGATATTCCTCTTATCAACTACTACGATCTGCCTTGGTGGCAGTGGGTGGCGTTTGTTGAGGTGGGGCGAGTCGCTGACGATTACAATCTTAAAGCGCTACATGAAGATATGAAGTGGAGCATTGGTGGCGCAGTGCGCTTCCAAGTGGAAGGGATTGTGGTTCGAACTGAAATGGCAAAAGGTGCCGATGAAGGTACTTTCCGGGTGATGATAAACCAACCGTTCTAAATCGATATAAAATAAAGGCTAACCCAGTGGTTGGCCTTTATTTTATTGGAGTTACTCACCATTGATGGTGGCAATAACACGACGACTGCCACCGTAATCACGGTGCTCGCCTAAGTAAATACCCTGCCATGTTCCCAGCGCTAATTGCCCATTTTGAATAGGAATTGTCACACTGCTGCCAAGTAAAGACGCTTTAATATGAGCTGGCATATCATCATCACCTTCATAGGTATGTTGATAATAAGGCGCACGCTCAGGCACAAACTTATTGAAGTGAGCTTCCATATCCATACGCACAGTCGGGTCGGCATTTTCATTTAAGGTCAAACTGGCAGACGTATGCTGAATGAATAAATGTAACAAACCTACTGAAAGCGATTGGATTTGTGGTAATTGTTGTTCAATTTCATCAGTGATCAGATGAAAGCCTCGACTACGTGCTTTTAATTGCAGAGTTTTTTGTGCCCACATATGCGTTCCTTTGGAAAAATTTGGTTTGGCGTCTATCCTGATCCAATTAGAGCCTGTCATTAGTAAATGATATGATTCCCAACGTCATAAATGAATTGTTTAAATTCGAAACAGGGAACGTGACCTAACTCAATGTGAGTGTAAGGGCACTCAGTCATAATTGGCGACTGAAAAAAAATTACAAAGACTTGTTTTGTGGCAATTTGCCCTAACATCTTATTTATATTCTATTTGCTAAATCGGGGATTCCGCAGTTTTCGCTAGACTGTAAGGAATGGAACCTACTGTAACATCGGGATAAAGACCATGTTGAAAAATATCAATCCAACGCAAACACAAGCTTGGAAAGCGCTAACTGCGCATTTCGAATCTGCACAAGATATGGATCTGAAAGAGCTATTTGCTCAAGACGCTGCGCGTTTCGACAAATACTCTGCACGCTTCGGCTCAGACATCCTAGTCGATTACTCAAAGAACCTAATCAACGAGGAAACTCTGAAGCACCTTTTCGCTCTTGCTAACGAGACTGAGCTTAAGTCAGCAATTGAAGCGATGTTCAGTGGTGAAGCGATCAACAAAACAGAAGATCGCGCAGTTCTTCACACTGCACTACGTAACCGTTCGAACAAACCTGTAGTGGTTGGCGGCGAAGACGTAATGCCAGCAGTAAACGCGGTTCTAGAAAAAATTAAATCATTCACTGAGCGTGTAATCGGCGGTGAGTGGAAAGGTTATACAGGTAAAGCAATCACAGATATCGTCAACATCGGTATCGGCGGTTCTGACCTTGGTCCTTACATGGTGACTGAAGCATTGGCACCATACAAAAACCACCTGAACCTACACTTCGTTTCTAACGTAGATGGTACTCACATCGTTGAAACTTTGAAGAAAGTAGACCCAGAAACCACACTATTCTTGATCGCGTCTAAGACGTTCACGACTCAAGAAACCATGACAAATGCGCACTCTGCTCGTGATTGGTTCCTAGCAACTGCTGGCGATCAAGCACACGTTGCTAAGCACTTCGCTGCACTATCTACTAACGCTCCTGCAGTATCTGAGTTTGGTATTGATACAGACAACATGTTTGAGTTCTGGGACTGGGTTGGTGGTCGTTACTCACTATGGTCAGCAATCGGTCTTTCAATTGCTTTGTCTGTAGGTTACGACAACTTCATTGAGCTTCTAGACGGTGCTCACGAGATGGATAACCACTTTGTATCGGCAGATCTAGAAAGTAACATCCCAGTGATTCTTGCTCTGATTGGTATTTGGTACAACAACTTCCATGGCGCTGAGTCTGAAGCAATCCTACCTTACGACCAGTACATGCACCGTTTCGCGGCGTACTTCCAGCAAGGTAACATGGAATCTAACGGTAAGTACGTAGACCGTGAAGGTAACGCAGTGACTTACCAAACTGGTCCTATCATCTGGGGTGAACCAGGTACTAACGGTCAGCACGCGTTCTACCAGCTGATTCACCAAGGCACTAAGCTAATTCCATGTGACTTCATTGCACCAGCAATCAGCCACAACCCAGCAAGCGACCACCACCAAAAACTGATGTCTAACTTCTTTGCTCAAACAGAAGCATTGGCATTTGGTAAGTCTGCAGAAACTGTAAAAGCAGAATTTGCGAAAGCAGGTAAGAGTGAAGAAGAAATGGCGTCTCTAGTACCGTTCAAAGTATTTGAAGGTAACCGCCCAACGAACTCTATCCTAGTTAAGCAAATCACACCTCGCACGCTAGGTAACCTGATCGCAATGTACGAGCACAAAATCTTCGTTCAAGGCGTTATCTGGAACATCTTCAGCTTCGACCAATGGGGTGTTGAGCTAGGTAAACAACTAGCGAACCAAATCCTACCTGAGCTAGCAGATGAGTCAGAAATCAACTCACACGACAGCTCGACAAACGGTCTAATCAATGCATTTAAAGCGTTCAAAGCTTAATGGTTGAATAGAAACAGAAAAGGTCAGCAAATGCTGACCTTTTTATTGCCTGAGGCAGAAACAAAATAGGTTGGCACTGACCAACCTATTTCTTCTCGATTACTCGAAGCAAATCTCAATGAAGGCATTTCCCCACTGTGAAGAGAAAGGCATGATAATGATTGAGCCTTCACACTTGTGGCGAATGGTGTGACCTTTACCTGATACTACAACTGGGGTTGCCATATCAAAATCAAAACCACTTTCAGCCAGAATACGTTTTGCGCCGCCAGTCACCATATTAGTGATTTCACCGACCATATCCGTAACTTCTTCGTTTAATCCATTCGGGCGTTCGCCCAGCATGTTTTGCATGATTTCTAGCGCTAGAGCTTCGTCAAAAGTAATCGACATTGAACCTCTAGTTTGAGCTCCAACCATACCGATCAAACCAGACACATCGCCACGTGCGATTTCGTCCTTCTTGATTCGGGGTTTTTGAGGCTTCAGCTCCAAGGAAGCCATCGTTTTTAGTACATTCATTAATGAAGCTAAAAACGGGTTTACAAATTCAGCGCGCATAACGTTCTTCTATATACTTATTCTTTCATTTCGGAGGAACATGTTTGGCATGTACCATGCGTTTCGATTACCTGATTAGTAACTCGAAAGCCATGCTTCTCTGCGTTATTGGCTAACAAGGATATCAGTGTCTCATCTTCAAGTTCAACGACGTCGCCACATTTATCGCAAATTAGCAATTGGAAATAGTGCTGATCGGTGTTGCAAGAGCAACAAGTGATGAAACTATTGGTAGACTCGACTCTATGAATGAAACCTTGTTCCAACAGAAAATCTAAAGCCCGATATACTGTAGGAGGCTTGGCTTGAGGTTCGCTCTCCTTTAGTTGCTCCAATAGCTCATACGCACTAGAGGCGCGGCGATTAGAACAAATAAGCTCAAAAACGCGTCGACGCTGTGGAGTTAATCTTACTCCTCTGGCCGCACATATTCCTTCAATTTGTTCAATGATTGTTGGGTCCAAATCCTTCACCATAACTATTGGACTAGCCTAATGATAAACCATTTCTATTGGAACTTGGTTTAGAAATTCTTAATTTTACCTGCTATCAAAACGAAAATCATGACTTAAAGCAAATTGCGTGGGGCTTAAACAATGAAATAGTGCAGGAACACACACTTTATGCTTACCTCCTATGGCCTGAAATTGCCATCGAGACTCGCATCCCAAAGCCCAATAGGTATACAATAGCCGACTTGAATTTTGAGCGCTAATCACGCTCCCTTAATTAATACGTATATGGGTGTTTTTATCATGACTCATTCTTGCAGGCTCTCGGTAGCACCAATGCTTGATTGGACAGATCGTCATTGCCGTTATTTCCATCGCTTGATGACCAAAGAAACCTTGTTGTATACCGAAATGGTAACGACAGGTGCAATCATTCATGGAAAAGGGGATTTCCTAGCTTATAACGAAGAAGAGCATCCGTTAGCCCTTCAGCTTGGTGGTTCTAACCCGGCAGATTTGGCGACGTGTGCCAAGTTAGCCCAAGAGCGTGGTTATGATGAAATCAACCTTAACGTAGGTTGCCCATCTGATCGTGTGCAAAACGGCCGCTTTGGTGCATGCCTAATGGCAGAGCCTCAGTTGGTAGCAGACTGCGTAGCAGCGATGAAATCTGTTGTGGATATTCCCGTAACAGTAAAAACACGTATTGGTATCGACGATCAAGACTCTTATGAGTTCCTAACAGACTTCGTTTCGATTGTGTCTGAAAAAGGTGGCTGTGAGCAATTTACTATTCATGCGCGCAAAGCGTGGCTGAGTGGTTTGAGCCCGAAAGAAAACCGTGAAATCCCACCATTGGATTACCCACGGGCATATCAATTGAAGCAAGACTTTTCGCATCTGACTATTGCTATCAATGGTGGCGTGAAGTCACTAGAAGAAGCAAAAGAGCATCTACAACACCTAGATGGTGTAATGATCGGTCGTGAAGCCTACCAAAGCCCTTACTTGCTAGCGTCTGTTGATCAAGAGCTATTTGGTTCAACTGCTCCAGTTAAAAAGCGTAGTGAAATTGTCGAAGAGATGTACCCGTACATTGAAGCACAATTGGCAAAAGGTGCTTACATTGGTCATATTACGCGTCATATGTTGGGCTTGTTCCAAAATATGCCGGGCGCTCGTCAATGGCGTCGTCACATCAGTGAAAACGCACACAAGCCGGGCTCAGGCCTAGAAGTGCTACAAGATGCGCTAGCGAAGATTCCAAAAGAATTGAATGTGTAAATTTCACCAGTGGTTGGTAAAAATTGCCAACTAACAAATAGTAAAGCCAGAGTGTAGAAATGCCTCTGGCTTTATTTTTATATATAGATCATGTGCTTAAGTTTGATTTGTTAAGTTGGTATAGAACCTGCTCTAGTAAAACTAAAACAAAGGAGAAGTGATTATGTTAGAACTCATCTTTATTTTGGTTTTCACGGCAACTTTGCTAGTTACGGGTATTACGATGGTCACGGTATTTGCTGCGACGGGAATTGCTTTAGTGGTGATGTTCTTGCTTGGAATGGTCGGTGTAGTGATGAAGTTATTACCTTGGATAATCGTTATAGCATTAGGTATTTGGTTTTTTAAAAACTGCGTTGCTCAACCTCGTTATAAATAAGTTGTTATGGATATTTAGTTGATGGGGGGCTGTGAGAATATGATATTATTCCGGTACGCCCCTTAATGTTGAAATCAGCTATCTCGGAGTAAAAATCACATGACATATAAAGCGACCATCGCTTTAGCGACAGTATCACTATCGTTGGCAGCGTCTTACCCTTGTTTTGCAGAAGAGTCTTCTGTTACTGCTAAGGTAGGAGCGGAAGTTTGGGCGGCAGATACTAAAGTGAATGAGGTTAGAAGAGATAGCAGTACAACCGGCACTTTTTACGCGGCAATTGAGCACGATGTAAAGTATGTGCCAAATGCTCGCCTTCGCTATTCAAGCGTTGATGCGGATTACATGGGCTTCGATAAGCTAGACCTTACGCTTTACTACCAAGTTCTTGAGCATGATTTGCTTCATTTTGATGCGGGTCTTACCTTTAGTAATTTGAGTGATACGAAATACGTAGATGCAGGAACGCCCTCTCGAACAGCAGATTTTGATGAGCTGATTTGGGCTTGGTATGGCTACGCAGAAATTACAGTACCGAACACTAATTTTGATGTGATTGGTGAAATGAACTTTGGTGATAACAAAGGCATCAAAAGCACTGATTTAATGGCTGGCATGCAATATCGACTGCCTTTCCAAGAATCTCAACTGGCTTTTCGTGGTGGTTACCGCGTGATTGATTTAGAGTCGGAAGAGTTCTTGTCGAGCTTAGGTAAAGAGTTCATCTTTGCAAACGGGTTCTTTGTATCGGCAGAGTACTCTTTCTAGCTCGATACACCTCAATTCTTTAAAACGTCGCCTTATAAGCGGCGTTTTTTTATATCACTTAATTATATTAAATCGAATTTCTCGCCCAAGTTTCAGACTTCGACCATGCTTATCTAAGAGCAATGTATAAAGTTGGAGCAGGGACTGCGATGACAATAAATGAATTACGACATCTATTTCGTGACAACCAGCTAGTCGAGGCCATTATTGAACCATCAATTCAAGAGGGCGGATGGGTTGTTGAGTTTCGCCATGCGCGTGGTGGGTTTGTCTGTCTTACGGACAGTCATGGAGAAGAGTGCCTCTACGATGATCTCGATACGGCTTCAAAATCGGCCATGGCAGTCGGCTTTCAACAAGTTCGCATTGAAGATCGTTGAATCCAAATTTCGCTTTCGTACTTCCAAAAAGTTATAAAACATTCACTTCTATTCTTTCTTGTTATTAGGGAGGTTGGTTAATCTATCGTCACGCAATGAATAGGGATGTCGTGACAATGTCTTTTCAAAAGAATGTATCGGAAGAAAATAAAGGGCAGAGTGGTAACCCACCAATCGCAAGCCCGATCAATGACCAACAATTTAATGCACTCCAGCAAACTGTCTCTGAGTTGTCTTCACAACAACTCGCATGGGTCAGTGGTTACTTCTGGGGGCTAGCTCAAAACCAACCAAGTGCAGCGGCTGCAACCCCGATCGCGCAAGCGGCAGCAGCGGTAGCGGCTAAACCAGCAGGCAAGCTAAGTATTATTTTTGCATCCCAAACTGGTAATGCCAAAGGTGTTGCAGAAGCACTAGAGCAAGAGGCCAAAGCTCAAGGCATTGCTGTAGAGCTATTTGATGCCAGCGATTACAAAGGTAAGAACCTTGCAAAAGAGACCCATGTGATCATCGTGGCGTCGACTAATGGTGAAGGTGAAGCGCCGGATAATGCTATTGAGCTGCATGAATTCCTCCAATCTAAGAAAGCCCCTAAGCTGCCAAACTTGCAGTACGCGGTAATTGCATTAGGCGATTCAAGCTATGAGTTTTTCTGTCAAACGGGTAAAGACTTCGATACTTACTTGTCTAAGTTAGGTGCAACGGCCTTCATCGATCGCATTGATTGCGATGTGGATTATGAAGCGCCTGCTGCTGAATGGCGTAAGCAAGCGCTTAAACAAGTAAAAGAAGCCCTTTCTTCAGGTAATGAAGCAGAAGTGGTTCAACTGCCAGTCGGCCAAGCTGCCCCAGGGCATTCTGCCTACAATAAGCAAAACCCATATACCGCAACACTACTGACTAGCCAGAAAATCACGGGGCGTGATTCAGGTAAAGACGTCCGTCATGTAGAGATTGATCTCGAAGAGTCGGGTTTGGCCTATCAGCCAGGTGATGCCCTAGGTGTGTGGTTTGACAATAGCTCTGAGCTTGCTAACGCTGTTTTGGCTAAAGCAGGGCTTTCTGGTGTCGAGAGCGTTGAAGTGGATGGCGAAAGTCTTTCTATTCATAGTGCGTTGGTCAGCAAATACGAGATCACCGCATCAAACCCTCAGTTTGTCACCAAATTCGCAGAGCTATCTGGTAGCAAGAAACTGCAAAAGCTAGTGGAAGATAAAGACAAACTTCGCGAGTACGCTGCAAATACGCAAGTGGTAGATGTGCTTGCAGAGAAGAAGACCAAGTTAAGTGCAGAAGAGTTGGTTGGTTTACTTCGTCGATTGACACCTCGTCTATATTCTATCGCTTCGAGTCAAACGGAAGTGGATGAAGAAGTTCACCTGACCGTAGGCTTGGTTGAATACGACAAAGGTGATGAAAAGCGCTATGGCGGTGCCTCAAGCTTCCTAGCTCAACGCCTAGAAGAAGGCGGTGAAGTGAAAGTGTTTGTTGAGCACAACAATAACTTCAAACTGCCACAAGATGACAACACACCAATCATCATGGTTGGTCCTGGTACCGGTATTGCGCCTTTCCGCAGCTTTATTCAAGAGCGTGATAACCGTGATGCGGAAGGCAAGAACTGGTTGTTCTTTGGTGACCGTACCTTTACTCAAGATTTCCTTTACCAAGTTGAATGGCAGAAGTATCTCAAGTCAGGTTTGCTGACCCGCCTTGATGTTGCGTTTAGTCGTGACCAAGCAGAGAAGGTTTACGTTCAACATCGCATCCTAGAAAACGCTGAACAAGTTTGGCAATGGATTCAGGATGGTGCCTACATCTATGTATGTGGTGATGCCACTCGTATGGCAAAAGATGTTCACGATGCGCTGGTATTTGTAGCCGAGCAACAAGGCAAGCTATCTCGTGAAGAAGCAGAAGCATTTATCAACGATCTACGTAAAGCGAAACGTTACCAAAGGGATGTGTACTAATGAGCGCGAATCAACAATCAAACAGCCAAGAAGTATTAGGTGAGGTGCTTGGTCCACTCTCGGATAACGAGCGTCTTAAGAGAGAAAGTAATTTACTGCGTGGAACCATTGAACAAGATCTGCAAGATCGTATTACTGGTGGCTTTACTGCAGACAACTTCCAATTGATTCGTTTCCACGGAATGTACCAGCAAGATGACCGTGATATCCGTAATGAGCGTGCTAAACAAAAGTTGGAACCGTTGCACAACGTCATGCTTCGTGCACGTATGCCGGGTGGCATCATTACACCAAAGCAATGGCTAGCGATCGACAAGTTTGCAACCGAGCACTCTTTATATGGAAGTATTCGTCTTACTACTCGTCAAACGTTCCAGTTCCATGGCGTGCTAAAACCAAATATCAAGTTGATGCATCAAACGCTAAACAGCATTGGTATTGATTCGATTGCAACCGCGGGTGATGTTAACCGTAACGTGTTGTGTACCACTAACCCAGTGGAGTCGGAGCTACACCAAGAAGCTTACGAATGGGCGAAAAAGATCAGCGAGCATTTACTACCGAAGACACGCGCTTATGCCGAGATTTGGCTAGATGGTGAAAAAGTAGAAAGCACTGAAGAAGACGAGCCGATTCTGGGTAAGAACTATTTGCCACGTAAGTTTAAAACCACAGTGGTCATCCCACCGCAAAACGATGTAGATGTACATGCTAACGATCTGAACTTCGTTGCGATTGCAGATAACGGCAAGCTGGTTGGTTTTAACGTGCTCGTTGGTGGTGGTCTAGCGATGACACACGGTGACACGTCAACCTACCCCCGTCGAGCGGATGACTTTGGTTTTATCCCACTAGAGAAAACACTTGATGTTGCCGCGGCTGTAGTAACAACTCAACGCGATTGGGGTAACCGTTCAAACCGTAAGAATGCAAAAACTAAGTACACATTAGATCGTGTCGGCAGTGATGTGTTTAAAGCGGAAGTAGAAAAACGTGCCGGTGTTAAGTTTGAGCAGAGCCGTCCTTACGAATTCACAGAACGTGGTGACCGTATCGGTTGGGTAGAAGGGATTGATGGTAAACATCACTTAGCGCTCTTCATTGAAAACGGTCGTCTGTTGGACTTCCCAGGTAAACCACTTAAGACGGGTGTTGCTGAAATTGCCAAAATCCATAAAGGCGACTTCCGCATGACAGCAAACCAAAACTTGATTGTTGCCGGTGTACCGAAAAGCCAAAAAGCGAAGATTGAGAAGATTGCTCGTGAACATGGTCTGATGGATGACGGTGTAAGTGAGCAGCGTAAGAACTCGATGGCGTGTGTGGCATTCCCAACTTGTCCATTAGCAATGGCAGAAGCGGAGCGTTTCCTTCCCCAATTTGTTACCGATGTAGAAGATATTCTAGAAAAGCATGGTCTGCCTGAAGAAGACAATATCATTCTTCGTGTAACAGGGTGTCCAAATGGTTGTGGTCGAGCAATGCTGGCAGAAATCGGCTTAGTTGGTAAAGCACCAGGCCGATACAACTTACACCTAGGTGGTAACCGCGGTGGTACTCGAGTACCGAAGATGTATAAAGAGAACATTACGGATAAGCAAATCTTAGAAGAGATTGATCAGCTGGTGGCTCGTTGGGCTGCTGAACGTGAAGAAGGCGAAGCATTTGGCGACTTCACGATTCGAGCTGGCATTATCCAAGAAGTGTTCGTATCAAAGAGGGACTTCCATGCTTGATTCTGTAGCGTCCAAACCGGAGCTAGCAGAGTTACTGACATTAACAAAGACGGAGCAAATCCTCCGTCTTGCTCAAATCAATGTCGAGCTCGAACAGCTTTCGGCACAAGAGAGAGTAAAGTGGGCATTGGAGAACTTGGAAGGGGAGTTCGCAGTCTCTTCCAGTTTCGGTATCCAAGCCGCAGTGATGCTCCATCTTGTGACACAACAAAAGCCGGACATTCCAATCATCCTAACGGACACCGGTTATCTATTTGCAGAAACTTATCAATTTATCGACCAGCTGAAAGCGCAACTGAACCTCAACCTTAAAGTGTACCGAGCAAAAGAAAGTGCCCATTGGCAAGAAGCACGTTATGGAAAACTTTGGGAACAAGGTATAGAGGGAATTGAAAAGTACAATAAGATAAATAAGGTCGAACCGATGCGACGCGCTTTACGTGAGCAGAATGTTGGTACTTGGTTTTCCGGATTACGTCGAGAGCAAAGTCAATCTCGTGCAGGTCTACCAATCTTATCGATTCAAAATGGTGTGTTTAAGTTCTTGCCCGTGATCGACTGGACAAATAAAGATGTGCACTATTATCTAGAAGAATACGGTTTAAGTTATCACCCTCTTTGGGAGCAAGGTTACCTTTCTGTCGGTGATACTCATACGACTAAAAAATGGGAGCCCGGAATGTCGGAAGAAGAAACCCGCTTCTTCGGATTAAAGCGTGAATGTGGATTGCATGAAGATGATGGCTCCGAGCAAGATGGTTCGGGTATCTAGTCATAAGGTTGGCTATAACTGACTTTCAGGTAAATAAAGAAAGCTGCTGTAAAGCAGCTTTCTTTATTTATAAGGTATGAAAATGGGCCTTAAAAGGATAACTCTGTGGATAAGTTGTTTGCCTTCTTTGGGTAAAGTTGGATAAATAAGGCTTTGATCGAAAACTCAGCGTTTAACCATTGTTTTTGCAATTTTTGCAAAATAACGCTTGCCAATGTGAGCGTGATCTCTATAATGCCTCCTTGTCGACAGGGCAGAGCTCACAAGGGTTCAACGCAAAGTCGGCAAGGTCAGAAAGAAAAACGAAATAATTTGAAAAAGTGTTTGACACAAAAAATTATCTCGCTAGAATGGCCGCCTCTTCCGAAGTGATGTGAGTCACAAAGAAGATTAGCTCTTTAAAAATAAGAACCTATCAATCTGTGTGGGCACTCGTTGATGATAATCCAATTAGATACTTCGGTATCAAATTAGGTTTCAATGAAACGAAGTGACCATTCGAATTGGGAAGCAGCCTTGAGCTGTTTTGTTTTACTTTTCTAAAGTGAAAACCAATAAGAGCACAGTCAATTCAAACATTACTTTATGTAATGTTCAGTATTCATTGAGCCGACAAAATCTTAAATTGAAGAGTTTGATCATGGCTCAGATTGAACGCTGGCGGCAGGCCTAACACATGCAAGTCGAGCGGAAACGAGTTATCTGAACCTTCGGGGAACGATAACGGCGTCGAGCGGCGGACGGGTGAGTAATGCCTAGG
>NZ_JBQEQR010000035.1:0-31085 GCF_052037695.1 Vibrio sp. WZ-1
CTTCAAAGGCTACCGTCCACAGTTCTACTTCCGTACAACTGACGTAACTGGTGACATCTCTCTACCAGAAGGCGTAGAAATGGTAATGCCAGGCGACAACATCCAAATGCAAGTTGAGCTAATCGCTCCTATCGCTATGGATGAAGGCCTACGTTTCGCTATCCGTGAAGGTGGCCGTACAGTAGGTGCTGGTGTTGTTGCTAAGATCTTCGACTAATTCTTAACGAATTGCCGAATGTCTTCTGAAAATCTTGAATTAGATTTGACGAACCAGTAGCAAAAAGGGCATCATTTGATGCCCTTTTTCTGCACTCAACTTTTTTTTAGCTGTTTTCTTGTTCAGAATTTGGTTGAGAGCAGAGCAAGATTGGCCAGTGAGGCTTAATCTTAAGAGTGTAACGCTGATTTTTTCAGCGATATGGAGTTTGCCCTGCAACAGCGGGGTTGTTGTCGTCTATAGTAAGACTTGTGACAGGTTGGTTTATGAAAGCAAATAATGCTGAAACTCCTGATAGCTCAAACGCAGCCGATACGTTTAAGTGGATTGCCGCTTTCGTATTAGCAGCGGCCGCTGTTGTGGGTAATTACCTGTATGGTGAAATGTCTGTGGTGGTTCGCGCTGCAGGCGTTGTTGTTCTAATTGCAGCTGCTCTTGGCGTTGCAGCAACAACGACTAAAGGTAAAGCAGCGATCAGTTTTGCAAAAGAATCTCGTATGGAAGTTCGTAAGGTTGTTTGGCCTACTCGCCAAGAAACTATGCAAACAACACTGATCGTTTTAGCTGTAAGTATTGTAATGGCTCTAGCGCTTTGGGGTATTGACGGCATTATGGTTCGTCTAGTAGCTCTAGCGACTGGGGTATAGAGGGTTTTAATTCATGAGTGAAGCTCCAAAAAAACGCTGGTATGTGGTTCAAGCCTTCTCTGGATTTGAAGGTCGTGTAGCTCAGTCTCTTCGCGAGCATATCAAAATGCACAGCATGGAAGAGCTATTCGGTGAAGTACTGGTTCCTACTGAAGAAGTAGTGGAAATGCGCGCGGGTCAGCGTCGTAAATCTGAGCGTAAGTTCTTCCCAGGTTACGTCCTTGTTCAGATGATTATGAACGATGAATCATGGCACCTAGTACGCAGTGTGCCGCGTGTCATGGGCTTCATTGGTGGTACCTCAGACCGTCCAGCACCTATCACAGATAAAGAAGCTGACGCTATTCTTAACCGTCTTGAGAAGGCGAGTGAAGCTCCTCGTCCACGTACTATGTACGAAGCGGGTGAAGTGGTACGTGTTAACGAAGGTCCATTTGCTGACTTCAATGGTACTGTTGAAGAAGTGGATTATGAGAAGAGCCGCCTGAAAGTGTCTGTGTCGATCTTTGGTCGTGCAACACCAGTTGAGCTTGAATTTGGTCAGGTTGAAAAACTTGATTAAAAAAACACCTTTTTAAGGGTTGTCTAAGGCGCGAATTATGACTATAATTTCGCGCCTTTTTACTTCTCGTGAAGTAAAGAGTTTTTTCACAAACGGGGAGCTGATCAGTGATTAGCGTTTGTACCCAAACTTAGGAATTATCATGGCTAAGAAAGTTGAAGCTTACATCAAGCTACAAGTTGCAGCTGGTATGGCGAACCCAAGTCCACCAGTTGGTCCTGCACTAGGTCAACACGGTGTTAACATCATGGAATTCTGTAAAGCGTTCAACGCGAAAACAGAATCTCTAGAGAAAGGTCTACCTACTCCAGTTGTTATCACTGTATACAACGACCGTTCTTTCACGTTCGTAACTAAGACTCCACCTGCTGCTGTTCTACTTAAGAAAGCTGCTGGCGTTAAGTCTGGTTCAGGTCGTCCAAACACTGAAAAAGTTGGTACTGTAACTGACGCTCAAATCCAAGAAATCGCAGAAGCTAAAGCTGCTGATATGACTGGTGCTGACATCGAAGCAATGAAGCGTTCAATCGCTGGTACTGCTCGTTCAATGGGCCTAGTGGTAGAGGGTTAATAAGATGGCTAAACTAACTAAGCGCATGCGCGTAATCCGCGAAAAAGTTGACGTAACTAAAGAGTACGAAATCAACGAAGCTGTAGCTCTTCTTCAAGAACTAGCGACTGCTAAATTCGTAGAATCTGTTGACGTTGCTATTAACCTAGGCATCGATGCTCGTAAATCTGACCAGAACGTACGTGGTGCAACTGTACTACCTCACGGTACTGGCCGCGAAATCCGCGTTGCAGTGTTCACTCAAGGTGCAAACGCTGAAGCAGCTAAAGAAGCTGGCGCAGACATCGTGGGTATGGAAGATCTTGCTGAGCAAGTTAAGAAAGGCGAAATGAACTTCGACGTAGTTGTTGCTTCTCCAGATGCAATGCGCGTTGTAGGTCAACTAGGTACTATCCTAGGTCCTCGCGGTCTTATGCCAAACCCTAAAGTTGGTACTGTAACTCCTAACGTTGCTGAAGCAGTTAAAAACGCTAAAGCTGGTCAGGTTCGTTACCGTAACGACAAAAACGGCATCATCCACACTACTATCGGTAAAGCAAACTTCTCTGCTGAGCAGATCAAAGAGAACCTAGAATCACTTCTAGTTGCTCTGAAGAAAGCTAAGCCATCTTCAGCGAAAGGTACTTTCCTGAAGAAAGTAAGCATCTCTACTACTATGGGTGCTGGTGTTGCTGTTGATCAGGCTAGCCTGAACACTCAAGCATAATTTATTTGCTTAGGCGCAAAATTTGTGTATAATTTTGCGCCTAATATTTGTGGTTGGGGCTGAACTTTGGTTCTAAATGAATTAAGACCCAGTCTCCGTCCAAGACCGTAGGTGTCTGACTTTATTTTTAAATGAAGGCTTAATATTTCCTACGTAGATGGTGCCCGAACTGACAGAAAGCTCTATGTAAATAGTTACCTTTCTTCTGGGAAGCACCTGAATAACTCTCACTGTCGTGATGATAGTGAGTGGTGTAACGACAACCAGGAGTAAATCCAAGATGGCTTTAAACCTTCAAGACAAAAAAGCAATTGTTGCTGAAGTCAACGAAGCTGCCAGTGGTGCACTTTCTGCAGTTGTAGCTGATTCTCGTGGCGTAGAAGTTGGCGCTATGACATCACTACGTAAACAAGCTCGTGAAGCTGGTGTTTACGTACGTGTTGTTCGTAACACACTTATGCGTCGTGCGGTTGCTGGTACTGAGTACGAGTGTCTAACAGACACTTTCACTGGTCCTACGCTAATCGCATTCTCTAATGAGCACCCAGGTGCTGCAGCGCGTCTTTTCAAAGACTTCGCTAAAGAGAACAAAGACTTCGAGATCAAAGCTGCTGCATTTGAAGGCGCGCTAACTGACGCTGAAGTACTAGCGACACTACCAACTTACGACGAAGCTATCGCACGCCTAATGATGTGCATGAAAGAAGCTTCTGCAGGCAAGCTGGTACGTACTATCGCTGCACTACGCGACCAAAAAGAAGAAGCTGCTGCGTAAGCCTTGCTTTTCACTGGTTGCTATTTAAACTTATTGTTGATTTAAAAGAGAATTGTTATGTCTATCACTAACGAGCAAATCCTAGACGCAGTTGCAGAAATGTCTGTAATGCAAGTTGTTGAACTAATCGAAGCAATGGAAGAGAAATTCGGTGTTTCTGCTGCTGCTGCTGTTGTAGCTGGCGGCGCTGCTGCAGGCGAAGCTGCTGCTGAGCAAACTGAATTCGACGTAATCCTAGAATCTGCTGGCGGTAACAAAGTTGCTGTAATCAAAGCAGTACGTGGCGCAACTGGCCTAGGTCTTAAAGAAGCTAAAGCTCTTGTAGACGGCGCTCCAGCACCTCTTAAAGAAGGTGTTGACAAAGCAGAAGCTGACGCTCTTAAAGCTCAGCTAGAAGAAGCTGGTGCAACTGTTGCTGTTAAGTAATTATTGCATAGTTTCTTAGCCTAACGGCTAATTGGCTGGTGGTTTTTTAACCACCGGCCTTTTTGCGCTGTAGGGTATAGGCGAATTTTCCCGCTGTTTAAGCGCCTTATATCCAAGCAAAAAACATTTCATTCTTTCGTAATGGAATGTCACTACAGTAAACAGCTATTTAGTCACTGTCCCTTACCCCCCTTAAGTAACTAGGAGCGGGCGGACAGTTTGGGTCACTTATCAGCGAGCTGAGGAACCCCATGGTTTACTCTTATACCGAGAAAAAGCGCATCCGTAAGGACTTTGGTACTCGTCCACAAGTTTTGGACATTCCATACCTGCTATCGATCCAGCTCGATTCGTTCGACAAATTCATCGAACAGGATCCTGAAGGTCAATACGGTCTTGAAGCTGCTTTCCGTTCTGTATTCCCAATTCAGAGCTACAACGGCAATTCTGAGCTGCAATACGTTAGCTACCGTCTTGGTGAGCCAGTTTTTGACGTTAAAGAATGTCAAATCCGCGGTGTAACTTACTCAAAGCCACTACGCGTAAAACTACGTCTAGTAATCTTTGATAAAGACGCACCAGCAGGTACTGTAAAAGACATTAAAGAACAAGAAGTCTACATGGGCGAAATTCCGCTTATGACAGACAATGGTACCTTCGTAATCAATGGTACCGAGAGGGTTATCGTATCCCAGCTGCACCGAAGCCCAGGCGTGTTCTTCGACAGCGATAAGGGTAAGACCCACTCTTCAGGTAAAGTTCTATACAACGCACGTGTAATTCCTTACCGTGGCTCATGGCTAGACTTTGAGTTCGATCCTAAGGATAACCTATACGTACGTATCGACCGTCGTCGTAAGTTACCAGCATCGATCATCCTTCGTGCACTTGGTAAAACGTCAGAAGAAATCCTAGATATCTTCTTCGAGAAAGTGAACTTCGAAGTGAAAGACCAAACTCTACTTATGGAGTTGGTTCCAGATCGTCTACGTGGTGAAACTGCGTCATTCGATATCGAAGCGAACGGTAAGACTTACGTTGAGCAAGGTCGTCGCGTTACAGCTCGTCATATCCGCCAACTAGAAAAAGATGGCGTTGATCACATCGAAGTACCAGTTGAGTACATCGTTGGTAAAGTTGCATCGAAAGACTACGTTAACGAAGCAACTGGCGAGATCATTGTAAACGCTAACCAGGAAATCAGCCTGGAAGCGCTAGCGAACCTATCTCAGGCTGGCCACAAAGCGCTAGAAGTTCTATTTACGAACGATCTAGACCACGGTCCATTCATGTCAGAAACGCTACGTATCGACAGCACTGTTGATCGTATTTCTGCGTTGGTAGAAATCTACCGCATGATGCGCCCTGGTGAGCCACCAACAAAAGAAGCTGCTGAAGCTTTATTCGAAAGCCTATTCTTCTCTGAAGAGCGCTATGACCTATCAACTGTTGGCCGTATGAAGTTCAACAGTTCTATCGAGCGTGAAGATGCTCTAGAACAAGGTACGCTTGACGAGCAAGACATCATCGAAGTGATGAAGAAGCTTATTGCGATCCGTAACGGTAAAGGCGAAGTGGACGATATCGACCACCTAGGCAACCGTCGTATCCGCTCTGTAGGCGAAATGGCTGAGAACCAATTCCGTGTTGGTCTTGTGCGTGTTGAACGTGCAGTGAAAGAGCGTCTAAGCCTTGGTGACCTTGATGCAATCATGCCTCAAGACCTGATCAACGCTAAGCCTATTTCAGCAGCGGTTAAAGAATTCTTTGGCTCTTCACAGCTTTCACAGTTCATGGACCAAAACAACCCGCTATCAGAAGTTACGCACAAACGTCGTATCTCTGCATTGGGTCCTGGCGGTCTAACTCGTGAACGCGCTGGCTTTGAAGTACGTGACGTTCACGTAACTCACTACGGTCGTCTATGTCCGATCGAAACGCCAGAAGGTCCAAACATCGGTCTGATCAACTCTCTATCTGCGTTTGCGCGTTGTAACGAGTACGGTTTCCTAGAGACTCCTTACCGTCGCGTTGTAGATGGCGTTGTTACAGACGAAGTAGATTACCTATCTGCAATCGAAGAAGGCCAATTCGTTATCGCACAGGCTAACGCTGCGTTAACTGAAGAAGGCGGTTTTGCAGATGAGCTGATCACAGCTCGTCAAAAAGGTGAATCTGGTCTACACCCTCGTGAGCACGCTCAGTACATGGACGTTGCGACAAACCAGGTTGTATCTATCGCTGCATCGCTTATCCCGTTCCTAGAACACGATGATGCGAACCGTGCATTGATGGGTGCCAACATGCAACGTCAGGCAGTTCCAACACTGAAAGCTGACAAACCGCTTGTTGGTACTGGTATTGAACGTAACGTAGCAGTTGACTCAGGTGTAACTGCAGTTGCTAAACGTGGTGGTGTAATCCAGTCAGTAGATGCTTCTCGTATCGTTGTTAAAGTGAACGAAGAAGAGCTAGTACCAGGTGAAGCTGGTATCGACATCTACAACCTGACTAAATACACACGTTCTAACCAGAACACATGTATTAACCAGCGCCCATGTGTGATGCCAGGTGAACCTGTATCACGCGGTGACGTTCTTGCTGATGGTCCTTCAACAGACCTTGGTGAACTAGCGCTTGGTCAAAACATGCGTATCGCGTTCATGCCTTGGAACGGTTACAACTTCGAAGACTCGATCTTAGTATCTGAGCGCGTAGTTCAAGAAGACCGCTTCACGACTATCCACATCCAAGAACTTACTTGTGTGGCGCGTGATACTAAGCTTGGTTCTGAAGAGATCACAGCGGATATTCCAAACGTAGGTGAATCTGCTCTGTCTAAACTAGACGAGTCAGGTATCGTTTACATCGGTGCTGAAGTTAAGGGTGGCGACATCCTAGTTGGTAAAGTAACACCTAAAGGTGAAACTCAGCTAACGCCTGAAGAGAAGCTACTACGTGCAATCTTCGGTGAAAAAGCATCTGACGTTAAAGATACTTCACTACGTGTACCTAACTCTGTTTCAGGTACGATTATCGACGTTCAAGTCTTCACTCGCGATGGCGTAGAGAAAGACAAGCGTGCGCTTGAAATCGAACAAATGCAGCTTAAAGAAGCGAAGAAAGACCTAACTGAAGAATTCCAGATTCTTGAGGGTGGCCTTCTAAACCGTGTTCGCGCTGTATTGATTGATGGTGGTTACTCTGAAGCGAAACTAGACACAACTGATCGCAAGAAGTGGCTAGAACTAACGCTTGAAGATGACGCTCTACAAACTCAGCTAGAACAACTAGCAGAGCAGTGGGACGAGCTAAAAGCTGACTTCGATAAGAAATTCGAAACTAAGCGTCGTAAGATCACACAAGGTGATGATCTAGCACCTGGCGTACTGAAGATCGTTAAGGTTTACCTAGCGGTTAAACGTCGCATCCAGCCTGGTGATAAGATGGCGGGTCGTCACGGTAACAAGGGTGTAATCTCTAAGATCAACCCTGTTGAAGACATGCCATACGATGAGAAAGGTCAGCCTGTCGACATCGTACTTAACCCACTGGGTGTACCTTCGCGTATGAACATCGGTCAGATCCTAGAAGTACACTTAGGTCTGGCAGCGAAAGGTATCGGTGACAAGATCAACCAGATGGTTAAAGAGCAGCAAGAACTAGCGAAATTCCGCGAGTTCCTACAGAAAGTTTACGATCTAGGCGAAACTCGCCAGAAAGTAGACATTGCTTCTCTATCTGATGACGAAGTTCGTACTCTGATCAAGAACCTACGTGGCGGTCTACCAATCGCGACTCCAGTATTTGACGGTGCACCAGAAGCGGCTATTAAGGCGCTACTGAAACTAGCAGACCTACCAGAATCTGGTCAGCTAAAACTGTTTGATGGTCGCACGGGTGACCAGTTTGAGCGTCCTGTAACAGTAGGTTACATGTACATGCTGAAACTGAACCACCTTGTTGATGACAAGATGCACGCACGTTCAACTGGTTCGTACAGCCTAGTAACTCAGCAGCCACTTGGTGGTAAAGCTCAGTTCGGTGGTCAGCGTTTCGGTGAGATGGAAGTATGGGCACTAGAAGCATACGGTGCTGCTTACACTCTACAAGAAATGCTAACGGTTAAGTCGGATGACGTTAACGGCCGTACTAAGATGTACAAAAACATCGTAGACGGTAACCACAGCATGGAACCTGGTATGCCAGAATCGTTCAACGTATTGTTGAAAGAGATTCGCTCGCTAGGTATCAACATCGAGCTAGAAGACGAAGAGTAATCTCTTTCTCTCTCAGCCAAGGTTGAGAGAGATATACAGCGATTATTTAGTAGAAGGTGCTCACTTTAGCGGGTGAGCTCCTTTTAACTCCTTACAGGAGCTGATTGTGAAAGACTTATTAAACTTTCTAAAAGCACAGCATAAGACCGAAGAATTTGATGCAATCAAAATCGGTCTATCTTCACCAGACATGATCCGTTCATGGTCTTTCGGTGAAGTTAAAAAACCTGAAACGATCAACTATCGTACGTTCAAACCTGAACGCGATGGTCTGTTCTGTGCGCGTATCTTTGGTCCAGTTAAAGACTACGAATGTCTTTGTGGTAAGTACAAGCGCCTGAAGCACCGTGGTGTTATCTGTGAGAAGTGTGGTGTAGAAGTTACACAAACTAAAGTTCGTCGTGACCGCATGGGCCACATCGAGCTAGCTTCACCAGTAGCTCACATCTGGTTCCTAAAATCGCTACCGTCTCGTATCGGTCTACTAATGGATATCCCTCTACGTGATATCGAACGTGTTCTTTACTTCGAAATGTACGTAGTAACAGAACCAGGTATGACTGATCTAGAAAAATCTCAGATGCTTACTGAAGAAGAGTATCTGGATCGTCTAGAAGAGTGGGGCGACGAGTTCACTGCTAAGATGGGTGCAGAAGCAATCAAGGACCTACTAGGTTCTATGGATATGCACGCTGAAGCAGAACAAATGCGTGAAGAGCTAGAAACCACTAACTCTGAAACTAAGCGTAAGAAAGTAACTAAGCGTCTGAAACTGGTAGAAGCGTTTATTCAATCTGGCAACAACCCAGAGTGGATGATCCTAACTGTACTTCCAGTTCTTCCGCCAGATCTACGTCCTCTAGTACCACTAGATGGCGGTCGTTTTGCGACTTCAGATCTGAACGACCTATACCGTCGTGTGATCAACCGTAACAACCGTTTGAAGCGTCTTCTAGAGCTAGCTGCTCCGGACATCATCGTACGTAACGAAAAACGTATGCTGCAAGAGTCTGTTGATGCGCTACTAGACAACGGTCGTCGTGGTCGTGCGATCACAGGTTCTAACAAGCGTCCTCTGAAATCTCTTGCTGATATGATCAAGGGTAAACAAGGTCGTTTCCGTCAGAACCTTCTAGGTAAACGTGTAGACTACTCTGGCCGTTCTGTAATCACAGTAGGTCCATACCTTCGTCTACACCAGTGTGGTCTTCCTAAGAAGATGGCACTTGAGCTATTCAAACCATTTATCTACAGCAAGCTAGAGACTCGTGGTCTTGCGACTACAATCAAAGCTGCTAAGAAGATGGTAGAGCGTGAAGAAGCGGTAGTTTGGGATATCCTAGACGAAGTAATCCGTGAACACCCAGTACTATTGAACCGTGCACCTACACTTCACCGTCTAGGTATCCAGGCGTTCGAACCAGTACTGATCGAAGGTAAAGCGATTCAGCTACACCCACTAGTGTGTGCGGCGTACAACGCGGACTTCGATGGTGACCAAATGGCGGTTCACGTACCTCTAACTCTAGAGGCACAGCTTGAAGCTCGTACTCTGATGATGTCGACAAACAACATTCTGTCGCCAGCGTCAGGTGATCCGATCATCGTACCTTCTCAGGACGTTGTATTGGGTCTGTACTACATGACTCGTGACAAGATCAACGTGAAAGGTGAAGGCATGTACCTTTCTGGCCCAGCAGAGGCTGAGAAAGCATACCGCACTAAGACCGCTGAACTTCACGCACGCGTTAAAGTACGTATTACAGAAACAGTTGTAGACGAAGACGGCAACAGCACAACTGAGACTAAGATGGTTGATACAACTATCGGTCGTGCAATGCTATGGCAAATCGTGCCAGCTGGTCTACCGTACAGCATCGTTAACCAAAAGCTAGGTAAGAAGCAAATCTCTAACCTACTAAACGAGGCGTACCGTAAGCTAGGTCTGAAAGACACTGTAATCTTCGCTGACCAAATCATGTACACAGGTTTCGCATACGCGGCACTATCTGGTGTATCTGTTGGTATCGACGATATGGTTGTACCGCCAGCTAAGTACACTGAAATCGCAGAAGCGGAAGAAGAAGTACGTGAAATCCAGGAGCAATACCAATCTGGTCTTGTTACTGCGGGTGAACGATACAACAAAGTTATCGATATCTGGGCATCGACCAACGATCGCGTAGCAAAAGCGATGATGGCAAACCTTTCATCTGAAACGGTAGTTAACCGTGATGGTGAAGAAGAGCAACAAGAATCGTTTAACAGCATCTACATGATGGCTGACTCGGGTGCTCGTGGTTCTGCTGCACAGATTCGTCAGCTAGCGGGTATGCGTGGTCTGATGGCGCGTCCAGATGGTTCAATCATCGAAACGCCGATCACTGCGAACTTTAAAGAAGGTCTAAACGTACTTCAGTACTTTATCTCAACGCACGGTGCTCGTAAGGGTCTTGCGGATACGGCACTGAAAACAGCGAACTCGGGTTACCTAACTCGTCGTCTAGTAGACGTAGCTCAAGACGTTGTTGTAACTGAACATGACTGTGGCACTCACGAGGGTGTTGACATGATGCCTCACATCGAGGGTGGTGATGTTAAAGTTGCACTAACTGAGCTAGCGCTAGGTCGTGTAGTTGCTGAAGACGTTCTTAAACCAGGTACAGAAGATGTTCTGATCCCACGTAACACTCTAATTGATGAGAAGTGGTGTCAGATCATGGAGGAGAACTCTGTAGACAGCATGCGCGTACGCTCTGTTGTTACATGTGACTCTGACTTCGGTTGTTGTGCACAGTGTTACGGTCGTGACCTAGCACGTGGTCACCTAGTGAACCAAGGTGAAGCAGTAGGTGTTATCGCTGCTCAGTCTATCGGTGAACCGGGTACACAGCTTACGATGCGTACGTTCCACATCGGTGGTGCGGCATCTACTGCAGCAGCAGAGAACAGCATCCAAGCGAAGACAACTGGTACCGTTAAGCTACACAACGCTAAGTTCGTAATCAACAAAGATAAGAAGCTAGTAATCACGTCTCGTGCATCTGAGCTAACTATCATTGATGAGTTCGGTCGTACTAAAGAGAAGCACAAACTTCCTTACGGTTCGATGCTAAGCAAAGCGGACAACGACGCAGTAACAGCAGGTGAAGTTGTTGCTAACTGGGAAGCGCACACCATGCCAATCATCACTGAAGTGGCAGGTCGCATCCAGTTCGTAGACATGATCGACGGTGTTACAGTTTCTCGTCAAACAGATGACCTAACAGGTCTATCTTCAAGCGAAGTAACTGATCCAGCAGCTCGCCCAGCAGCAGGTAAAGATATGCGTCCAGCTATCAAACTTGTTGATGAGCAAGGTAACGATGTAATGATCCCTGGTACTGAAATGCCAGCTCACTACTTCCTACCTGGTAAAGCGATTGTAAACATCGAAGACGGCGCAGAAGTAGGTGTGGGTGATACACTTTCACGTATCCCTCAGAAATCTGGCGGTAACAAAGATATCACCGGTGGTCTACCACGCGTAGCTGACCTATTCGAAGCTCGTAAGCCTAAAGAGCCTGCGATTCTTGCTGAGCACACAGGTACTGTGAGCTTCGGTAAAGAGACGAAAGGTAAACGTCGTCTAGTAATCACTCGTGATGGCGGCGACGCTTACGAAGAGATGATTCCTAAGCATCGTCAGTTGAACGTATTTGAAGGTGAGCGTGTAGAACGTGGTGACGTGATCGCAGATGGTCCAGAGTCTCCACATGACATCCTACGTCTACGTGGCGTACACGCTGTAACTCAGTACATCGCTAACGAAGTACAAGAAGTTTACCGTCTACAAGGCGTTAAGATTAACGATAAGCACATCGAGACTATCGTTCGTCAAATGCTACGTAAGTGTACAATTACTCACGCAGGTGACTCTGAGTTCCTACCTGGCGAGCAAGTTGAATACTCACAAGTTAAGATTGCTAACCGTAACCTAGAAGCTGAAGGCAAAGAGCCTGCACGTTTCGAACGTGAGCTACTAGGTATCACTAAAGCATCTCTAGCGACTGAGTCGTTCATCTCTGCGGCATCGTTCCAGGAGACAACTCGCGTACTAACAGAAGCTGCGGTTTCTGGTAAGCGTGATGACCTACGTGGTCTGAAAGAGAACGTAATTGTTGGTCGTCTGATCCCAGCTGGTACTGGTTTCGCATACCACCAAGAGCGTCAAGCTAAACGTGCTGAAGAGCAAGAAGGTCCATCTGCTGAACAAGCAACAGATAACCTAGCTGCACTTCTAAACGCTGGCTTCTCATCTGACGAGTAATCGTTAAGAGCTTAAAAGAAAAGGCACCTTCGGGTGCCTTTTTTGTTTTTTGAAGCAGGAGGTTAGAACGCTATGCTTCGAGATTCGAGAGCGTTTCGCTATAGGAATCGAGAGGTGTTGTTTGAGGGATAGCGCAAGAAGTTTGGCCTCGAAAGGTGTTGATAGAACATGTCCTTAGACAGGCAAAATGAACCGAATCCCAAAAAACAAAAAGGGCTGACGAACACACGCCAACCCTCAAGAATTTTCTCGCTTCTCGCTATGCGCCTGGAGGCATTGCAAGACTATCTGCAATTAGCTTAATCAGGTGATCTTCAACGGCAAAACGTGTTTCAATGATTTCCCCTATCAGAGACATATCCCCGTCAAAATCCCCAAGCACATCATCTTCGGATACGTCTGAATATTTATCTGTGAAGTTCAGCAACGGCTCGGTTGTCAGCACAATTTTGCCATAGGTTTGGTTGATTTCATCTGTGGCGACAAAACCAGTTGCTTTCCACTTGTCCATGACCATCTCGTAAATCTTAAAGTGGCCTTCGGAAATGTAGTCCACAAGGTGCTGGCAGAAGTGCTGTAATTCTTGAGGAGTAGGTAGTTCAATAACGTTAGTTTTTGCACAAGGCTGAAGTGCAGCAAGCTTACAATATTCAACAATCAAAGATTGTCTCGTTTCCAGCCAATGATCAATGACCTCACTCGAGCCACCCCATTGTGCTTGTGTTTGTTTGAATTTTTTTAGCATGACCATGCCCTCATGATCTGAACGCCCACTGGCGATCGTATCCTTTGCAAAGCAAAGTTAGTAAAGTTAATACAAACTCTTGTCCTTCCTAGAATTTATAGTTGCAGATTTGGCAAACAACAAACTCTGGTATGAAATTAGATTGCCAGTAAAATGGATTAACTGCAAGCAGAGGGAAGTGGTAATGTTAAGAAAAGGTGAAGCAAACCGTATGAAAGACGCCCATTGGTGTGTTGTCTCAGGAAGCGATATTTGGCTGGTGGATGGTGCTATACCATTTGGTAGTTCGGAGCAGCTTTCTCTACCTGAAGTAAATGCAAGGCAAGTAGGGGAGTATCAGGGAGCCCCTTTCATGTGGTTGAATTTGTCCGATCTTGACCATGATTTGGAGCTCGTTCCTTTACGTGATTGCCTACATTTTCCAGAAGAACTTTTTTTGTTAATGAGTAAAGCCATCCAATATGGACATATGGTGCAAAGTCTACGTTTTTGTCCGCAATGTGGTGGTCGTAATTTCCTCAATAACAACCAACTGGCGATGCAGTGTGGGGAGTGTCGAGCGTTACATTATCCGCGTATTTTCCCTTGCATCATTGTCGCTGTACGCAAAGATAACCAGATTTTGTTGGCACAGCATCCTCGCCACAGAAATGGTATGTATACCGTGATTGCAGGCTTTGTAGAGGTCGGAGAAACGTTAGAGGAATGCGTAGCTCGAGAAGTACATGAAGAAACAGGCGTGCACGTTAAAAACATCCGTTACTTTGGCAGTCAACCGTGGGCATTTCCATCCAGCATGATGATGGCATTTCTGGCCGATTACGACTCTGGAGAATTGAATCCAGATTACGCCGAACTGTCTGACGCACAATGGTTTGGTGTCGATGAGATGCCGCCAGTTGCGCCTAAGGGAACCATTGCACGAGCGCTAATCGAACAAACGCTACAAGATATAAAGTCTAATTAGCTGAAAAATAGATAAAAAAAACCCTCCGAGAGGGAGGGGGTAAGTAAGATGTCGTTATGAGATGCTGAGTACTGGGTACTCAGTTTATAATTGTAGTTTTCGCTAGCGAACAAATTTTTAACACTGATACCGACTGGGTGCAAATTAAGCACTGATTTAAAAGTTAATAACTTGATCCAGGTTGCAAAGCACACAGCTATTCGCCTTAAATCAGTGATAGAATACGCCCTTTAAAAGAAAGCCTAACAATTGGAATTACGGAATGACTGAATTAAAAAATGATCGTTATCTGCGTGCCCTTCTAAAAGAGCCAGTAGATTACACGCCAGTATGGATGATGCGTCAGGCAGGTCGTTACCTACCAGAATACAAAGCAACTCGTGCTCAAGCGGGCGATTTCATGTCTTTGTGTAAGAACGCGGAGTTGGCGTCAGAAGTAACGCTTCAACCACTACGCCGTTTTCCTCTTGATGCAGCGATCTTGTTCTCTGACATCCTAACTATCCCAGATGCAATGGGCCTAGAGCTTCGTTTTGCTGCTGGTGAAGGTCCTGTATTTGACAAACCTATTACTTGCAAAGCCGACGTAGAAAAAATCGGCCTGCCAGATCCTGAGGGTGAACTGCAATACGTAATGAATGCAGTACGTCAAATCCGCAAAGACTTGAATGGTGACGTTCCACTGATTGGTTTCTCTGGTAGCCCTTGGACACTAGCGACTTACATGGTTGAAGGTGGCAGCTCTAAAGCCTTCACTAAGATCAAGAAGATGATGTACGCAGAACCACAAACACTGCACCTTCTACTTGATAAGCTAGCAGACAGCGTTATCGAATACCTAAATGCACAAATCAAAGCGGGTGCACAATCGGTGATGGTATTTGATACATGGGGTGGTGTACTGACACCTCGTGACTACAACCTGTTCTCACTGCAATACATGCACAAGATTGTAGATGGTCTGATTCGTGAAAACGATGGTCGCCGTGTGCCAGTAACGTTGTTCACTAAGAACGGTGGTATGTGGCTTGAGCAAATCGCAGCAACGGGCTGTGATGCGGTAGGTCTAGACTGGACGATCAACATCGCAGACGCAAAAGCGCGTATCGGCGATAAAGTGGCTCTACAAGGTAACATGGACCCATCAATGCTTTACGCTTCACCAGAGCGTATCCGCGAAGAAGTCGCGGGTATTCTAGAAGGCTTTGGCGATGCAGGTACTGGTCACGTGTTCAACCTAGGCCACGGTATCCACTTGGATGTGCCGCCAGAAAACGCGGGCGTATTTGTGGAAGCGGTACACGAGCTATCTAAGCCTTACCACAAGTAACTTTGACTTTTTGAAATCAAATACCGGCATTCAGTGCCGGTATTTTTTTACCTGAAATTCAGGCTTGTACTGCTTTTGTAGTATTTGGTCTGCCATGATCTAATTACTATTCTAGCTGTACGTTAGATATTAAAGTTTATTATAAACAAAGGTTTATGCTTACGGGTTTTGTGTTCTAATTTCCTTGTACAGATAAACAAGTAATTAGATCATGGGTAACCTAAAGCATCGAATGAACACGTTTTTTAAGATATGGCACGACGTCAGATTCAAACCAAGGGTTCTTCTTTAACCACAGAGTGTTGCGCGGAGAAGGGTGAGGAAGCGGAATAAAGTCAGGCTCCCAATCCTGCCATTGCTTAACGGTTTGCGTGAGTGTCTTTGGCTTGTTGTTGAGGTAGTACTGCTGTGAGTACTGACCAATCAGCAGAGTCAGCTCTATATTAGGCAGTTGCTCAAGAATTTGTTTATGCCAAGCGGGCGCGCATTCTTTCCGAGGTGGTAGATCACCAGAGTTACCTCTGCCAGGATAGCAAAAGCCCATCGGGACAATGGCAATTTTGTTTGGGTCGTAGAAAACGTCTTTGTCGATATCGAGCCATTGGCGTAGTCGATCACCACTTGGGTCATTCCAAGGTATCGAGGTTTGGTGTACGCGTGTTCCCGGTGCTTGCCCGATGATCAGGATACGAGCCTCTTTTGCGGCTTGTACGACAGGGTTTGCGCCCAAAGGCAAACTATCTGCGCAGATCTGGCAGGCTCGTACTTGCTTCAGCAATGTTTCTAAAGACATAAGATGGTTAATACCCTTTATCAAAGTCAATCTGGTTTTTTAGAGAGAAGCCATCTCGCCAGTTCAAATAGTTTTCAGCAAAAATGTCGATGACTTGCTCAGGGAAACTCAACGCCGCAATGTGGGGCGTAATGGTTACTTGCGGAAGTTTCCAAAACGGATGCTGTGGTGAGAGCGGCTCTTGTTCAAATACATCAAGAAAAGCATGTTCCACCCAACGATTCTTTAGTGCGAGTAATAGACCCGCATCATCAATCACATCGCCTCTTCCGACATTAAATAACAGTGCATGATTAAGGTGGCTTAACACTTCACTATTGAGCAAGCGCTGCGTCTCTGTCGTGCTCGGCAGCGTATTTACCACGATATCCGCTTGGTGAAAGGCACTGGCGAGTTCATTGATATGAAAAGTTTGATTGAATTCACCGCCAGAAGTGGGGATACCAGTACGATTGATTCCTATGGCTTTCATGCCCATCAATTGTGCTGCTTTACCCAAGTGGCTACCTATACTGCCTGTACCAAGGATCACCATGGTTTTGCTTTGCAGCGAGGTATACAGATGCGGTTGCCATTGCTTGCTCTGTTGTTGCTGGTGGTATTGCATGAAATGACGGAAGTGAGCAATGCAGTAGCCAATCACATACTCGGCAATTAATGGGCCGAAAATACCGCGTACGTTGGTCAGGGTGTAATCTTGGCGCAGATCCGGTGACATTAAAGCATTCACCCCAGCAAATGTGGATTGCACCCACTCAAGCTGTGAAAACTCGTCTAACCTTTGTGATAGCAATGGTGGATCCGCCAGTACGATCTGAGCCGCTTCAGGTTGGTCAGTGAGGCAAAGATCGGGCAAGTTCTTCTTTGCCAGTAACGTTTCGTAGGTGTCGCGATGCTCTGAGAGCAGGAAAATCTGATTTGGATGCTGCATTAACTTTTTTCCCTGTGATGAATCAAGTACACTTTCGCTGTTTTTTTCTTCAATGATTGAGTGACTATGCTTAAGAATCCTCTTCAGGTTCGTTTGGAAAAACTAGAACCTTGGCAACAAATTACCTTCATGGCGTGTCTGTGTGAACGCATGTATCCAAACTATGCGATGTTTTGTGAGAATACAGAATTTGCTGAGCCACGTGCTTACCGAGCGATTCTTGATAGTGTATGGGAAATTCTGACGGTTAAGAACGCGAAAATTAACTTTGAGCGTCAATTAGAGAAGTTAGAAGAGTTGTTCCCAAGTGCGGACGAATTTGATTTCTACGGTGTTTATCCGGCGATGGATGCGTGTCAAAGTTTGTCGACGCTGCTGCATGGTCTGTTGGATCGCGACTACCTTTTCGATTCAATGCTTAAAGTGAGCCAACAGTCGGTAAAAACCGTTGCTGACCTAGAGCAAGCGCAGGGGGCAGAACCAATCACCAACGACAATCAAAAAGAAAATGAAGCCGTATGTGAAGAGTGGGATGTTCAGTGGGCTATCTTCCGTCCACTGCGTGAAGCGGTAGAGCGTGACATCTGCTTGATTAAAGATTTGCGTGAAGAACTACGCGAAGAAGCCGTGAGTAACATCGGCATCGCACTTTAATCGTTGAATAGAGAAAACAAAGGCATCCAGATTGGATGCCTTTTTTGTTTTTGCGTTTGAGCGATTATGCCCAATGCTGATTACGATTCTTTAGATTCTGGTTTGGTTGGCTCTTGAGCTTCTGGCTCTTTGTCCTGCTTCTCCAGTTGTTCCTCTTCTTCATCGTCATCGCGGCTTTCAATTACGCCGTGTTTTTCTTTCCAGCTTTCCCAGCGTTGGTAAGCCAGTTCTTGCATGTCTGTGCTCTTATCCGCTTCATCGATGATCTCTTCACCTAATAGGTGCTCAAAGATGTCTTCTAGTGTTACCAAGCCTTGTACTGTGCCATATTCGTCAACCACAAGCGCTAGCTGCAGGCGGTGAGTCATCATCTGGTCGAACACTTTAGGTAGAGCGGTGTTGTTCAGTACCACTTGGATAGGGCGCATGACCGAACCAAGTTGTTTTTGGCCGCTGCCTGATTGTTGTAACTTGAAGAGCTCTAGGCGGTGAACGAAACCGATGATGTTGTCTTTCTGCTCGCTGTAAACCAGTGGACGAGAGAAAGGTGTCTCTTTGTGCTTCTCTAGGAAGTCATTGATGGTCATGGTTGCGTCTACGCGGAATACCACTGGGCGCGGAGTCATTACTTGCGTTACTGGTACATCTTGAATACCCAGTAGATTGCTTAGGATTTTTGATTCACCTTCCGCGAACTCACCGCTCTCTTTTGCCAGAATTGCCATTGCAGACAACTCATCACGCATTTTCGGTGCTTCGTGATTGCGAGCAAGGCGCTTGGTGATTTGCTCTGAGAACCAGACGAATGGTGTTAGTGCCCATACCATCCAACGTAGTGATACCGCTGCTGAAGGAGCAAGCTGGCGCCAGTATGTCGCACCAATGGTCTTAGGTACGATTTCAGATAGGACAAGAATCGCTAGAGTCAGTACCGCTGAAAAGATACCTAGCGCTTCACTACCAAAGACTACCGCAGCTTGTGCGCCTGCTGTTGCAGCACCAATAGTGTGAGCAATGGTATTGAGCGTTAGGATAGAAGCCAGTGGTCGGTCGATGTCTGCTTTCAGTTTTTCTAGTTGAGCTGAAGCAGGGTGCCCCTGTTGTTTGAGCTGCGCAATGTAACTCGGACTGATACTCAGTAGTACCGCCTCCAGTACCGAACAGATAAACGAAATGCCGATAGCAATAGAGATATAAATGGATAACAGCAGCATAGTTGCCCTTGAATGTAATGTGATAGTCGGTATTTTACAGCGATTATAACCGCAAAATTGCCTTATAAATCGGTCTTATTGCATTAGAAAGCAAGAGCTTTTATTACGCAAGTAGTAACAAATTGTGAGTTATTACTCATATTATGGCTAAAACTACGTCAGAAAATCGAAAGATCGCTTACAAACCTTTGCCAGATGGGGCATTTATGTTTTAGAGTGAGATGAATTCGATAACATATGAGAAGGGAAACCTAATGAACAAGACCCAATTAATCGACTTTATTGCAGAGAAAGCAGACCTATCTAAAGCACAAGCTAAAGCTGCTCTTGAAGCAACTCTTGAGGGTGTTACTGGCGCTCTTAAAGAGGGTGACCAAGTTCAACTAATTGGTTTTGGTACATTCAAAGTAAACCACCGTGCAGCGCGCACTGGTCGTAACCCTAAAACTGGTGACGAGATTCAAATCGCAGCAGCTAATGTACCTGCATTCGTAGCAGGTAAAGCGCTGAAAGAATCAGTAAACTAAGTTAAAATGCACCGAGGTATCCTACCTCGGTGCAATTTCATGAAAAAACATCTACTCACTTCACTCCTTCTATCAGGCCTCGCTCTTGTTGGCTGTTCATCTGTAGAAACCCCAAATCTTGATCAGTTTACCCATTTCTCTGGCGGGAAAATCATGGGTGATGCCACTAGTTTGTATTGGATGACTGAACGTTTGACACGTGTTAGCACTGCAGCAGACTACGTGACGATGGGTGATTATGGTTCGTATCAGAGTGATTATCGTTGGGATGACGGTGAGCTAAGAGAGTTGATTCGAAAAGGTCAGCAGCTCAATGCTAAGCAAGGATTGGTGCCTTTTCAAATCCACATTCGATTTAATAAAGATGGTGATGCGATTTACCAGCAATACCGCATGAACGGTAAAGTGCTGCCTCTACAGCGAGATCAACTAGAGCGTTACAAGAAGCAAGCGAATGATGTGGTTGCTTCAATCAAGGGACTATCTCGTGAAGGCCAGAGCTTAATCCAAGGTTATTGGGATGGGGAAACTTTTGAAACTTGCAAAGGCCGTGAGTTTGCGACGCTGGAGTTTAACCAGACGCTGCCTCAGTTTGTGATTGATAGATTGGCGTCAGTGGATAGCTACATTGCATTTATCGGTAAAGAATCACGTAATACGGCCACCGTCGACGAATTGTTGATGTTGAATGATGACAACTTTGATTGTATTCCGAGACCAAAACTGATCTCTGAGTAAGCTTAATGCTTTATATTATTGATTCAAATAAAAAAGGCGCTTAACGCGCCTTTTGTCTTTTTAGCCAACTGAAGTTGTTTTTATTTTTCTTCCTCACGTGCGATAGCACGGTAGCCGATATCGTTGCGATGGAACATACCATCCCAACTGATCTGTTTTGCAAGCTCATAAGCGCGTTGTTGTGCTTCTGATACGCTATTGCCAAGCGCGGTAGCACAAAGTACGCGACCACCGTTTGTCACAATATCACCAGCTTTGTTGTCCGTACCTGCGTGGAAGACTTTCTCGCCTTCTATCTCAATTTGTGGCAAACCTGAAATCACGTCGCCTTTGTTGTACGCCGCTGGGTAACCACCGGCTGCTAGCACGATACCGATCGACGCACGTGGATCCCACTTTGATTCCACTTGATCCAGTTTTTCGTCAATTGCTGCAAGGCAAAGATCAACAAGATCCGATTCCATACGCATCATGATTGGTTGCGTCTCAGGATCACCGAAGCGGCAGTTGTACTCGATCACTTTTGGAGTGCCATCTGCATCGATCATCAGACCTGCGTATAGGAAACCAGTGTAAGGGTTACCTTCAGAAGCCATGCCACGTACCGTTGGGTAAATCACTTCTTCCATAATGCGGTTATGGATCTCTTGTGTCACGACTGGTGCAGGGGAATATGCCCCCATACCACCTGTATTAGGACCAGTATCTTTATCGCCCACACGTTTATGGTCTTGGCTGGTGGCCATTGGTAAGACGTTCTCACCATCCACCATTACGATGAAGCTTGCTTCTTCGCCATCTAGGAACTCTTCGATGACCACGCGGCTGCCTGCATCACCAAATGCATTACCTGCTAACATGTCTTTGATTGCGTCTTCAGCTTCTTCTAGTGTCATCGCAACGATAACACCTTTACCAGCAGCAAGACCGTCAGCTTTCACCACAATCGGTGCGCCTTGTTCACGCACGTAAGCAAGTGCTGGTTCGATTTCAGTGAAGTTCGCGTATGCACCCGTCGGGATTTGGTGACGAGCAAGGAAGTCTTTAGTGAACGCTTTAGAGCCTTCAAGCTGCGCTGCTGCTTGTGTTGGGCCGAAGATTGGTAGGCCAGCTTCGCGGAAAGCATCCACCACACCGATAACCAGCGGCGCTTCAGGACCAACAATAGTCAGCTCAACCGCTTTCTCTTTTGCAAAAGCAACCAGGCCAGCGATGTCTTCTACTGCGATGTTTACGTTCTCTAGTTTAGGCTCAAGCGCTGTGCCTGCGTTACCTGGAGCAACGAAGATAGTCTCAACATTTGGGTTTTGCGCCGCTTTCCAACCTAGTGCGTGTTCACGACCGCCTGAACCAATGATAAGAATATTCATAATATTTCCTTTGATTTCGCTCCTCCCCTTATTAAGGGGAGGTTGGGAGGGGTAAGTCGTGTGCGAACAACAGACCCCCTCTAACTCCCCCTTGGTTAGGGGGAGGACCAAAAACTAATTAGTGGCGGAAGTGACGCATGCCTGTGAAGATCATCGCCATGCCGTGTTCGTCTGCTGCTGCGATAACTTCATCATCACGCATAGAGCCGCCAGGCTGAATCACACACTTGATGCCAGCTTCTGCTGCTGCATCGATACCATCACGGAATGGGAAGAACGCATCAGAGGCCATAACACAACCCTCAACCTGTAGACCTTCGTCTGCAGCTTTGATGCCTGCGATTTTTGCAGAGTACACTCGGCTCATTTGGCCAGCACCCACACCGATAGTCATGTCACCTTTCGAGTAAACGATCGCGTTAGATTTTACGTACTTCGCTACTTTCCAGCAGAATAGGGCATCTTTCAGCTCGTCTGCTGTAGGTTGGCGCTGAGAAACCACTTTAAGGTCATCTTCGGATACCATGCCTTGGTCGCGGTCTTGAACTAGCAAGCCACCGTTAACGCGCTTCACGTCAAAGCCAGTTGTCTTCATTGACCATTCGCCACATTCAAGCAGGCGCACGTTCTTCTTCGCTGCAACAACTTCAATCGCTTCAGCGGAAACAGAAGGTGCGATGATAACTTCAACGAACTGACGCTCAACGATAGCGGTTGCTGTTTCTGCATCTAACTCTTGGTTGAATGCAATGATGCCGCCGAATGCAGATGTTGGGTCAGTTTGGTAAGCGCGGTTGTACGCCTCTAGGATGTCTTTACCTAGAGCCACACCACATGGGTTCGCGTGCTTAACGATCACACATGCTGGCTCGTCGAACTCTTTCACACATTCAAGTGCTGCGTCAGTGTCTGCGATGTTGTTGTAAGAAAGCGCTTTACCTTGGATTTGGCGTGCAGTAGAAACAGACGCTTCTTCAGGGTTTGCTTCAACATAGAATGCGGCTGCTTGGTGGTTGTTCTCACCGTAGCGCATGTCTTGTTTTTTCTCGAACTGCTGGTTGAATGTGCGAGGGAATTTAGACTCTTCATCACCTTCTTTGTTCTCACCGTAAGATGGAACCATAGTGCCGAAGTAGTTAGCGATCATGCCATCATAAGAAGCCGTGTGTTCGAATGCAGCGATAGCAAGGTCGAAGCGAGTCTCTAGTGTTAGAGATTTGTCGTTAGCGTCCATTTCAGCGATAACGCGGTCGTAGTCGTGTGCGTTCACAACGATAGTCACGTCTTTGTGGTTTTTCGCAGCAGAGCGAACCATTGTTGGGCCACCGATGTCGATGTTCTCAACTGCGTCAGCAAGGGTACAACCTTCTTTAGCTACGGTTTCTGCGAATGGGTATAGGTTAACCACAACCATATCGATAGGATTGATGCCATGTTTTTCCATTACATCATCATCTTGACCACGACGACCTAGTACACCACCGTGAACTTTTGGGTGAAGCGTCTTTACGCGGCCGTCCATCATTTCTGGGAAACCAGTGTAGTCAGAGACTTCGGTCACAGCGATGCCTTGCTCAGCAAGTAGACGAGCAGTACCACCAGTAGATAGGATATCGACACCGCGCTCAGCAAGAGCTTGTGCAAACTCAACAATACCTGTTTTGTCTGATACGCTGATAAGCGCACGGCGAATAGGGCGAGCGTTGTTCATGCTTCCATTTTCCTCAAATTCACGGAGTTAAAGATGTTTGCCAAAAATGAACTTGTTTTTACCTCTTGGGGTAAAATATTGGCCAGTTTTGGTAAAAACCTTATGCAGGGTGTTTTCTTGTCTAGAAAACAGTCTCCACTATTTGATGGCGCGTATTCTAACTAATTTATTACAAAAAAGCTCGCGCAATCGTTTGGCATCTCAAAAATAATTGCAAAAACATCGTTCTTTGTCTTTAAAAGTAACGAGATAGTTAATAAGGAAAGTTATGTTTCAGATAGGTGAGCTGGCGAAACGCTGTGGTGTGACTGCCGATACATTGCGTTTCTACGAGAAAAATGCGTTGATTCAGCCCGCAGGGCGAAGTGAGTCGGGCTATCGCTTATATAATGAAGAAAACCAAAAACAGGTTCGATTCATTCTGAAAGCGAAAGAGCTGGGGCTAAGTTTGGACGAAATAAAAGAGCTTCTTGAGATCAAATTAGAAGCGACAGAACACAGCTGCGCAGAGGTAAAAGCCATTACTTCTGCAAAGTTAACTTTAATTGATGAAAAAATAGCTGAACTGACAAAAATTCGAGCGGCTTTAAAGAAGATAAATGACGCTTGCTGCGGGCACAACAACGATGATGCTAGCCATTGTTCCATCCTCGCAGCGCTAGAGTAATGTGCTACTTAACTTAAGTTTGCATTTTTGACGGCTTGCTTTTCTAGGTTCAAGTCGCATTCGCCCCTATAATCTCGCTTTTAGTCGACTGTAAGAATGCGTAGTCCCACCTATTCCCAAAGCGACGCTGTCTGTTAGATATGAGAGTTTTCATACATGGTTGGAGTCTATTTTCAAATCAATGACTGGGTTTTAAGCGTTGATGAAAATAAGCTGTATCGACAAGACAGGGAAGTTACCGTTGAGCCACGCTTAATTAATCTGCTGCATTTCCTTGCCGAGCACGCTAGTGAAGTATTCAATCGTGAAGAGCTAATCCAATACGTTTGGGCTGGTGCGATTGTCACCGATCAAGTGGTGACACAGTCGATCTTTGAGCTGCGTAAGTTGCTGCGTGATGGACGCGAAGAGAATATCAGCTATGTAATCACTGTGCCTAAGCGCGGTTATAAGCTCGTCGCTAATGTCACACCAATGACTCATGAGGAGTTTCTCGCTTGTCGCCATTGTGAGCATGATGATGTTATTCCGTTTGTTGAAAAAAGCGAAGAACAAGCCCTACCTGAAGCACCTGCACCGGCAGTAACCTTTCCTGCTGGACCTCTGACTCGTGCCGTATGCGAGATGTCGAAGGAGAAAAAGGCACCACGTAAGCCAAATAAAATCAGTCCTTGGCGTTTAGGGGTCATGAATTTCATCTGGATCAGCATCTTGGTTGTTGTGATGGGCGTGTTTACGTATAAGCAATCAGAAGTGCGCATCACTCAAGCTATCGACACTCATTTAATTGAGTTTAAGTTCCAAGATAGTTTTGGTCGGGAGGATTTAAGTTATGAATTGGCTGATGGCTTTGCACAAAAGCTGATGGCTGATATAGCTCAGGTTAGTGACTATCGTGTGATGCTTAAGAAAGCGGCTTTTACCAACGGTATTGTACCGGGTAAGTCGGTAGTCGTCCGCGTTCGGGATAACGATGGTAGTAACTTTCTTGAAGTGGAATACCGAAATAATTCATCTGAGAAGGTGCTATTCAGTCGTCAATATGCACTTACGAGCAACCACTTGAAGACGGTATTGCAGCAAGCTTCTTTAGATTTGATGACGGTGCTGAAAGTGCCAGACGCAAAACTGAAGTCGAAAGTGCTGGTGGCAGGAATGCCGAATAACCCAGAAGCATTAGAGTTGTTTATCCAAGCTAACCATTATCTAAATGTTTCGGATGCGAACCAGTTCCAACACGGTATTGATCTGATGGAGAAGATTCTCGAACTTGAATCAGATAATGCTTATGTTCAGGCAGAGCTGTTAATTGCCTACCATGTTCAGAGAGCATTAGACCCCGCGTTGGAATTACGAAAAGGAAGGGTACAGCAGCTTAGCGACAAGTTGGAGACCAATACCAAGATGATGCTAGGGCCTATCCAGCCTCGAATTTATGAAGCCTTAGCGCTACATGAAACCATCATAGGTGAGCTTGAGTTGGCAAAGCGCCATTTACGCCAAGCACTAGGACTACGTGATTCAGTTTTGTCTTACGTGATTCGTGGTAAACATGCCGAGCTTGATGGTGATTTGGATTTGGCGAGTGAGTCGTACAGTGAGGCTTTTTATATCGATACGTCAGTCGAAACGTATTTGTTGTGTGAGAACTTGGTGTTCCCAAGCAACATGAAGGCGATCGATTATGCCATGTACCGTGCAGTGCATCCTTCCGTGGTTCGTATGCTGTAGTAACCTTGTTTTTGATAACGAAGATAGTTCGCCCTTCACTTAGGTGAGGGGCTTTTTGTAGCTACGTTACTCCCCACATGTTCCTCTTTCTCTATATTGCTCTTGCTTTACAAGAGGGGAGGGCTTTTCATTCTCTATTCTCTATTCTCTATTCTCTATTCTCTCTTGTATCCATTTATCTAGCTTTATTGCCAACCCATCTTCTACATATCTACGTCTACTCAAGTGACTTCAAGATGCTGTGACAAGCTTTCAACTCTCATTCTTTGTTGACGCTTTTAAGTTAGAGCCATTGGAACTCAATCGTTGCATCGACTACACAATCTTGCTGAACCAAGCAAATAGAGGTTATTTAGGTATAAAATCTGTCATAACCACGCAATTGTTTATGCTCAATAACGCTTGTTTCTATGCAGAGCACGTGAGAAACAGGAAGGAAGTTTGATGTAAGTCAATAGTGCAATAGAGGTAGGAAAAGTCGTCATCAACAGTTTAGGTAATTAAGGTTAATTTTCCCTGATGTTGATGGAGGTTGATAATGTTGATGGAAAATTTGTTGAGGTTGATGTTTTTAGTTATTTCAGAAAGATACCTGACCTGCCACTTTAAGTTGTTGTATTTATTGGTTTTATGTTTTTTGATTTATCAGGTTTATCTCAACTTTATACCGGTGGGCTAATTGTTTTATTGATAACCCTAAGTTTATTTTTTTTGCAGATTTTGGGCGTAGTCTTCACTTCGAAATTTAGCGAGGTCGAGCGACTTCTTCCTCATAGCATCTCGCTAATAACCATTCAGTTTGAGTTACTTGGACTCGAGTAGAATAGATTTGGAGATGTTATGTCATCGAATACAAAAAAAATCGGCCTTATCGCCTGTACGGGTGTTGTTGCCGGTAACATGATGGGTAGTGGTATTGCACTATTACCTTCTAGTCTTGCCTCTGTAGGCTCTGTTTCAATCTTTAGTTGGCTGATCTGTTTGATCGGTGCACTTAGTCTAGCGTTCGTTTACGCTCGTCTGGCAACCAAAAACCCACAAGAAGGTGGTCCTATCGCTTATGCAGGCGAAGTGTCTCCGGTATTTGGTTTCCAAACGGGCGTTCTTTATTACCATGCGAACTGGATTGGTAACCTGGCTATTGCCATTACAGGTGTTTCTTACCTTTCAGTATTCTTCCCTGTGCTTAATAACCCAATTCCAGCAGGTATTGCGACGATTGCATCGGTATGGATCTTCACTTTCGTCAACCTACTTGGTGGTAGCTGGGTAAGCCGTCTATGTACGCTTGGTCTAGTTCTTATCCTTATCCCAGTTGTTGGTACAGCTGCATTTGGTTGGACGCACTTCGATACTGCGCTTTACAGCCAAAACTGGAATGTATCAGCTGGTACTGATAGCCACGCGGTAGTAACAGCGGTTCTTATCTGTCTATGGTCATTCGTAGGTGTAGAATCAGCTGCAGTATCAACTGGTATGGTAGAAAACCCTAAACGTACGGTACCACTAGCAACTATGTTGGGTACAGCAATCGCAGGTGTGATTTACATCCTATCTACTCAAATGATCAGCGGCATGTTCCCTGCTTCAGAAGTTGCAGCATCAGGTGCACCATTTGCACTAGCAACGACTGAACTATTCGGTAGTTGGACTGCGCCATTCGTATCAGCATTCACTGCTCTAGCATGTTTCACTTCGTTAGGTTCTTGGATGATGCTAGTAGGTGAAGCAGGTAAACGTGCAGCGCACGATGGTAACTTCCCTAAAATCTACGGTGAAACTGACAAAAACGGTGTGCCTAAGAAAGGTCTTGTTCTAGCGTCAATCAAGATGACTGCGCTAATGGTTGTACTGATGTTCTTTAGCTCTAAAACAGCACACGCATCAGACCTGTTCAACCAGCTAACAACTGACGCAGTACTACTAACTATGCTGCCTTACTTCTACTCAAGCATTAACTTGATTCGCTTCGAAGGTATGACAACACGCAACGGCTTCGTAATGCTGTTCTCTGGTGTGGCTTGTCTGTTCTGCTTCATCGCACTAGCAGGTGCAGAGGGCGGTACGCTAACAGCAACCTTCATCGTGTCTCTTGTTATCTTGATGTTCTACAGCAAAAAAGCAGGTCTAGCTCAGTACATGAAGCTTCATGCTGACGAAGACGTAGCTGCTCAAGCAAGCAACTAATCCCCAAAATGCTGGCACTACGGTGCCAGCCCATAAAACCCAAATTCACTCGGCGCTCACCTTACTCATTGCCTGTAAATGGCAAAGAGCGCCTTCATTCGCCTTGGAGATGTCCAAATGAATATATTCGCTATCTTGAACCACATGGGTGTGTTCTTTAAAGAAGAGCCAGTTCGTCAACTTCACGCTGCTCTTGAGAAAGCGGGCTACGAAGTGGTTTACCCAGTAGATGATAAAGACTTGATCAAAATGATTGAGATGAACCCACGCATTTGCGGTGTGCTGTTCGACTGGGACAAATACTCACTAGAGCTATGTGATCGTATCAGCCAAATCAACGAAAAACTGCCTGTTCACGCATTTGCTAATGAACAGTCTACTCTAGACATTTCACTAACAGACCTACGTCTAAACGTGAGCTTCTTCGAGTACGCTTTAGGTATGGCTGACGACATCGCTATCAAAATCAACCAAGCGACAGAGGCATACAAAGATGCCATCATGCCTCCATTCACTAAAGCGCTATTCAAATACGTAGAAGAAGGTAAATACACCTTCTGTACTCCAGGTCATATGGGTGGTACAGCATTCCAGAAAAGCCCTGCAGGTAGCATCTTTTACGATTTTTACGGTCCAAACACATTCAAAGCGGACGTATCAATCTCAATGCCTGAGCTAGGTTCTCTACTAGACCACTCAGGTCCACATAAAGATGCAGAAGAATACATCGCACGTACATTCAATGCAGACAGCTCTTACATCGTAACGAACGGTACGTCTACATCGAACAAAATCGTAGGTATGTACTCAGCACCAGCAGGTAGCACAGTACTGATTGACCGTAACTGTCACAAATCTCTGACTCACCTAATGATGATGAGTGATGTAACGCCAATCTACTTCCGCCCAACTCGCAACGCATACGGCATTCTTGGTGGTATTCCACAAAGTGAATTCAACCGTGACGTAATTGCTGAGAAAGTTGCGAAAACACCAGGTGCAACAGCGCCAAGTTACGCAGTAGTGACTAACTCAACTTACGATGGCCTGTTGTACAACACGCAATTCATCAAAGAGTCGCTAGATTGTAAACACATCCACTTCGACAGTGCTTGGGTGCCTTACACTAACTTCAACTCAATTTACGAAGGTAAATGCGGTATGAGTGGTGAAGCAATGCCAGGCAAAGTGTTCTACGAAACACAATCAACACACAAGCTGTTGGCGGCATTCTCACAAGCTTCAATGATCCACGTGAAAGGTGACTTTGATAAAGAATCTTTCAACGAAGCATTCATGATGCACACTTCAACGTCACCTCAGTACGGCATTGTTGCTTCTACTGAAACTGCAGCGGCAATGATGCGCGGCAACACTGGTAAGAAGTTGATGCAAGACTCTATCGATCGCGCAATCCGCTTCCGTAAAGAGATCAAACGTCTAGAAGCAGAAAGCGACAGCTGGTTCTTCGATGTATGGCAACCAGAAAACATCGACACCACTGAATGTTGGAAACTAGACCCTAGCGATACATGGCACGGCTTCAAGAACATGGATGACAACCACATGTATCTTGACCCAATCAAAGTAACGCTACTGACTCCAGGGATGAACAAAGAAGGTGAACTAGAAGAATCAGGTATTCCTGCTTCGCTGGTGGCTAAATTCCTAGATGAGCGCGGCATCGTGGTAGAGAAAACAGGTCCATACAACTTGTTGTTCCTATTCTCAATCGGTATCGACAAATCAAAAGCAATGCAATTGCTACGCGGTCTAACTGAGTTTAAACGTGGCTACGACTTGAACCTAACCATCAAGAGCTTCCTACCTTCGCTATACAACGAAGACCCAAGCTTCTATGAAGGCATGCGCGTTCAAGAATTAGCACAAGCAATTCATAACCTAACTAAGAAATACAACCTACCAGAGCTAATGTATAAAGCGTTCGATGTACTTCCAGAAATGAAAGTAACACCACACGCAGCATGGCAAGAAGAGCTTCGCGGCAACGTAGAAGAAATCAAACTGGAAGAAATGGTTGGACGCGTAAGTGCGAACATGATTCTTCCTTACCCTCCAGGTGTGCCACTAGTACTTCCTGGTGAAATGGTGACTCAAGAGTCTCGCCCAGTGCTGGACTTCCTAGAGATGCTTTGTGAGATCGGTGCGCATTACCCAGGTTTCGAAACCGACATCCACGGTCTATACCAACAAAAAGATGGTAGCTACACCGTAAAAGTACTGAAGAACTAAGTTCCTCATCAAAGATGATGCTATTGGGAATGCAAGCATGCTCCACTCTTACGAGCTCAATGCATCATCGAACAATAACGGCATTTAGATATACCCCTAACTAATCTGTCGTAAAGAGAAGGGCAAGGATGCTCTGATCTTTTCTTCTATATAGAAGAAAAACATTTCCAAGACTTCACCTGAAGTACCCCAAGTAAAAAGCAAAGACCAAAGAGCAGTTCGTTATCGTTCTGCTCTTTTTTTATAGCCTCTATATAAGTAGAAAGAGAAACAGGAGAGAACAACCAAGCTCCATCAAGGAAAAGATTCCATTAATCGATGATCTTTTATGGCAGCGGGAGGGTTTTTATTCGAGAAATGCCCCTTTATAACCTGAAAAATTAGACAATATTGTTGGGTATCTATGCAAAGTGCTCGTTATTTGTGCGGTTGAGTTTTTTTTTGCAAAAAACACTTGTGCTCATTTCTGGATTCCCTATACTGCGCATCCACCGACACGGAGTGAGACGAAAGTCACACAGCGAGTCGGGAATAGAGAAAAAGAATTTGAAAAAGTACTTGACTCTCTCACGGTGTGAAGTAAGATACGCACCCCTAACGACGAGTGACTAAGTTGCTGAAAATGTTAGAAAAGCTCTTTAAAAATAAGAACCTATCAATCTGTGTGGGCACTCGTTGATGATAATCCAATTAGAAACTTCGGTTTCAAATTAGGTTTCAATGAAACGAAGTGACCATTGAATCGAAAGATTCAGCACAGTCAATTCAAACATT
>NZ_JBQEQR010000039.1:0-14121 GCF_052037695.1 Vibrio sp. WZ-1
GAATGAAGCTAAGAAAATGGTCGCTGAGTCTGTGAAACTCTATAATGAACAGAGACCACATACAGCTCTAAAATACAAAACGCCCGATGAAGTTCATCGAGCGTTTTAACTAAAAGTGTCAACCCATATCAGGACGGGTCATTCTTAATCACTTCGAAGAGTAATGAATTACTTTTGAAGCAAAGAAATATCTGCGATCTGTAGGAACAGGTTACGCAGGTTGTTTAGTAGAGTCAGACGGTTCTTCTTAAGTGCTTCGTCGTCTGCCATTACCATTACGTTATCAAAGAACGCATCAACTGGTTCACGTAGGTCAGCTAGCTTGCTTAGCGCTTCTTGGTAGTTACCAGTTGCAAACGCTGGCTCTAGCGCTTCTGTCATTACTTCAACGCTTTCTGCTAGTGCTTTCTCTGCGTCTTCTTGTAGAAGTGCTAGATCGATGTCTGCTGCTAGTTCGCCGTCGAATTTCGCTAGGATGTTACCAACACGCTTGTTCGCTGCTGCTAGAGACTCTGCCGCTTCCAGTTCACGGAAGTGAGATACCGCTTTAACACGTTGGTCGAAGTCTGCTGGTTTAGTCGGACGACGCGCCAGTACTGCTTGAATGATGTCTACGCTGAAACCTTCGTCTTTGTACCATGCGTTGAAACGACCTAGCATGAAATCAATCACGTCTTGCTCAACATTCTCGTTAGTAAGTTTGTTACCAAACTGGACTTTCGATTCGCGGATTAGATCGACAAGGTCTAGGTTGTAGCCATTCTCAACGATAATACGCAGTACACCTAGTGATGCACGACGCAGTGCGAATGGATCCGAGCCCTTAGGTGCTTGACCAATACCGAAGATACCAACGATAGTGTCTAGCTTATCTGCCATTGCAACCGCTGAAGAGATATCTGTGCTTGGTAGTTGGTCACCGGCAAAACGAGGCATGTATTGCTCGTAAAGCGCTAAAGCAACTTGCTCATCTTCACCGTCGTGCTTCGCGTAATGCATGCCCATTACACCTTGAGTATCCGTAAATTCGAATACCATAGAGGTCATTAGGTCACATTTCGCTAGTAGACCAGCACGTGTCGCTTTTTCTACATCAGCATCAATCTGTTTTGCAATGTAGCCAGCTAGTGCAGTGATGCGGTCTGTTTTGTCTTTGATCGTACCCAGTTGCTTTTGGAAGATCGCTTGCTCCAGTTCAGGCAGACGGTCGATAAGCGGACGCTTACGGTCTGTGTTGAAGAAGAACTCTGCGTCAGCAAGACGAGGACGAACCACTTTCTCGTTACCTTCGATTACGTAACGAGGCTCTTTTGATTCGATGTTCGATACGAAGATGAAGTTAGGTAGTAGCTTCTTGTTTTCATCATAAACAGGGAAGTACTTCTGGTCACCTTTCATGGTGTAAACCAAAGCTTCAGAAGGCACTTTTAGGAACTCTTCTTCAAACTTCGCTGTTAGTACTACTGGCCATTCAACCAGAGATGTTACTTCTTCTACTAGGTCATCTTCTAGGTCAGCGATACCGCCAACTGCTGCTGCCGCTTTTTGTGCGTCAGCTAGGATGATTGCTTTACGCGCTTCGTAATCTGCCATTACTTTACCGCGCTCTTCTAGGATCGCAGGGTATTGCTCAGCAGAATCGATAGTGAACTCTTGCTCACCCATGAAGCGGTGACCACGGATAATGCGGTCAGAAGCGACACCAAGGATCTCGCCTTCGATTAGGTCGCTGCCCATTAGCATGGTTAGCGTCTTAACTGGACGGATAAATTGAGTCGTTTTGTTACCCCAGCGCATTGGTTTTGCGATAGGTAGGTTTGCTAGTGCTTTCGCTGCAAGTTCAACTACGATCTCAGACGTTGGCTGACCTTTCACTTCTTGTTTGAACAGTAGCCATTCGCCTTTGTCTGTTACCATGCGTTCTGCTTGGTCAACAGTGATACCACAACCGCGTGCCCAGCCTTGAGCCGCTTTAGTTGCGTTACCTTCTGCGTCAAATGCTGCAGATACCGCAGGACCACGTTTTTCAACGACTTTGTCAGACTGGCTTTCTGCTAGTGCTGCTACTTTAAGTGCAAGACGACGAGGAGCTGCAAACCATTGCACGCCTTCATGAGCAAGCTCAGCGCCTTTTAGTTCAGCTTCGAAGTTTGCTGCGAATGCTTCAGCTAGAGTACGTAGTTGCGTTGGTGGTAGCTCTTCTGTACCTAGTTCGATTAGAAATTCTTTTGCCATGTTACTCTACCCCTTACGCTTGTTCTTTCTTACACATTGGGAAGCCAAGGGCTTCACGCGATGCGTAGTATGCTTCTGCAACTGCTTTCGTCAGGTTGCGGATGCGCAGGATGTAACGTTGACGTTCAGTTACTGAGATCGCTTTACGTGCGTCTAGTAAGTTGAATGCGTGACCTGCTTTAAGGATGCGCTCGTAAGCTGGTAGTGGTAGTGGCTTTTCAAGCTCAAGCAGCTCTTTACACTCTTTCTCACACTGTTCAAAGAAGCTGAATAGGAATTCAACGTCAGCGTGCTCGAAGTTGTAAGTTGATTGCTCTACTTCGTTTTGGTGGAAGATATCACCGTAAGTCACTTTGCTGCCATCTGGTGCGATGTTCCAAGTAAGATCGTAAACTGAATCTACTTCTTGGATGTACATTGCTAGACGTTCGATACCGTAAGTGATCTCACCGGTTACTGGTTTACACTCAAGACCACCGACTTGCTGGAAGTAAGTGAACTGAGTCACTTCCATGCCGTTTAGCCAAACTTCCCAGCCTAGACCCCATGCGCCTAGTGTTGGGTTTTCCCAGTTGTCTTCTACGAAACGGATGTCGTGCACAAGTGGGTCAATACCAAGTACTTCTAGAGAACCTAAGTACAACTCTTGGATATTGTCTGGCGATGGTTTTAGCGCTACTTGGAATTGGTAGTAGTGCTGAAGGCGGTTAGGGTTTTCACCGTAACGACCATCAGTAGGACGACGTGAAGGTTGTACGTAAGCTGTAGACATTGGCTCTGGGCCAAGCGCTCGTAGACATGTCATTGGGTGAGAGGTACCCGCACCTACTTCCATATCTAGCGGTTGAACAATGGTGCAACCATTTTGAGCCCAATAATCCTGCAGCGCGAGGATCATTCCCTGGAAGGTTTTGATATCGTATTTTTGCATAAGTCAGGTTCGCGCGATTCTCTTATTACTTGTGAATTCGTCTCTTTTGTTGGGTTTTCTAGCCTCAACAGTGAGGATTCAAAGTAATGACGGTTGAATAAAATAACGATCAAGTATACCCAGATATTGAGCATGGGAGTAGAGCTAATCTTGATTAATTCGTGGGCAATTTTCTCCTTTAATGGATTTTTACCGCTTTATCTGCTGAATTTTTCCTAAAAGGGAGTTTTCGCTGGCTTTCACTCTTGAGGTGGTGGGGAAACATGGCTAGAATTGCGCCTGTCTTTGGGGAGTAGCTTACTCGATGAAATGTCTGTTTCATCCGGTTCGTTCGTCAACATAATTGGTGCAAAATCACCATGGCGCTCGAGACTCATCAGCCTGATGGGTTTAGCAAGACCTTAGACAAATCATCACGAACCGGGGTGGGGCGTGAGGTTTGTCTATGGTTAAAAATAATTATCCCGCCCCAATGAGCATGTCGTGAGCGTTTTAGCTATTTCAATTACTACTGTAGCGTTAGCAGAAATTGGCGATAAGACCCAATTGCTATCTCTATTGCTTGCCAGTCGTTACCGCAAGCCAATCCCAATTATTGCAGCAATCTTTTTGGCAACGATTGCCAACCACGCTTTGGCTGCATGGTTAGGTGTGGTTGTGGCCGATTACCTTTCACCAGAAGTCCTTAAGTGGGTGCTAGTGGTCAGTTTTGTCGCCATGGCGGCTTGGGTACTGATCCCTGATAAGTTAGATGATGACGAGCAGATCTCTAACCGAGGCCCATTCATTGCTAGTTTTATTGCTTTCTTCGTTGCAGAGATTGGCGACAAAACTCAGATCGCCACTTCTATCTTGGGTGCGCAATACGCAGATGCATTGAGTTGGGTGATTCTTGGTACCACGATTGGTATGTTGCTTGCCAACGTTCCTGTGGTTTTAATCGGCAAACTCTCGGCGGATAAGATGCCTTTAGGGTTGATTCGTAAGGTGACCGCATTCCTGTTTATCGCGCTAGCTATCGGAGCGGCATTGTTCTGATTCATTGCACATAAAATGGTCTGAATTATCAATAACTAGTGAAGTAATGCGCGAGTTCAAACTCTGGCTCAAAATCATCAAGACCGTGACGGGTGACATATTAGTGCCATACTTGTCATGGTACTTTAATGGTGTGAATGATGGCGAGAGGGCAAGTTTATGCTTACACGTTATATGGGGATGTCCCCAAAGAGTCAGAGTTATTTATTCACCTTTGGTTTGGCGCTGTGCTTGTTGGCGATGGTGCTGACTGATATGTGGTTGCCGATTGTAGCAGGGACCTTCATTCTTACCGGCTTAACGGTAGAAGCATGGATTCGGGTCGCGCATATTATTCCTATGCACGAAGAGATGCGTGCAATGAGAAAACAATTAAATAAGCTACAATCTGAACTTCGCACACTAGAATACGATGAATAAACAAACGGCAGCCTTTGGGCTGCCGTTTTTGATCTTGCTGAGATTATTCCAAACCTTTCTTAATTAGATATTGGTATGGAAGCTGTTCTGTTTGCGCTGCAACCAACTGGTGGTCCATAAATCGACAGAAACTTGGGATATCTCGAGTCGTGGATGGGTCGTCTGCCTTTACCAGCAATACCTCACCATCTTGCATGTTTCGAATTGTCTTCCTGACCATCATTACTGGCTCTGGGCAGCGTAATCCTTCCGCCTCTAATGTCTTGGTCGCCAGTTCAGGATTAAAACTCATAATGTGATTCTCGTAACTAACTTAGCGGTGAATTTTACTTTCGTTGAAAAAATATTCAATAACCACTTGGCAAAGTGATTTTTTTGTTTTACCTTAAATTAACAATTTGGTAACAACTGGCAAGGAGAGACGATGTTAACAGCGTTAGACAGACTAACCATCTATTCGGTTTTATGTTTCATCTCGTTTTGTGCATTAGTGCTTCGAACGCCAGCTGAAACCTCATTGATGCCTCTTTTAGGCATGAGTGCAACCATTATTGGGATTTGGATTGAGATGCACAAATGGTCAGGTGCATCTGAGCAAGAAAATTAGCGCTTCTTGCTGTAATCGGAACCTATTGATATACCGCTCACCAAGTTTAACGACACTTCATTCCGACACTATCCCCATTTTTCTTGGGCTTCCCCGCTGAAAGGCGGGATTTTTTTTGCCTGAAGAGTACAATTTATCTAAATCCCCAACATGGTAAGTGGCAAATCGTGGAATTAGAAGACATCTACCGTAGAGATCTGAACTTATTGGTTGCACTACGTGTGTTGATTGAAGAGAGCAGCGTCAGTAAAGCCGCCACTCGTTTGAATTTGAGCCAATCGGCTATGAGTCGTGTGCTAGGGCGTTTACGTGATCTGCTTGGTGACCCACTGTTTACTCGCCAGGGTCAGCGCTTGATCCCAACCCAGAAAGCGTTAGAAATTGATCGCTCTTTGGGTGAACCGCTGGAATCGCTGCGCCAATTACTTTCTCCACGTGAGTTTGATCCACGCAGTTGCGATCAGACGTTTACTATCGCGACCACCGATTACGCGATGCAAACCATTTTGCCTTTTGCTTTGCCGCGTATTTATCAAGAAGCACCGAATGTGTCGTTTAACTTCTTGCCGCTGCAACACGACCGCTTATCTGATCAATTAACATATGAAGGCGCGGACTTAGCGATTTGTCGTCCAACAGGTCCAGTGGAGCCACTGCGTAGTGAAGTGTTAGGGCGAGTTGGTGTGTTGTGTCTGCTATCTAAGCAGCATCCGCTAGCTGATAAAGAGATGAGTCTGGATGATTATCTCAGTCATCCGCATGCCATGATTGCCATCAGTGATGGGGTTAAAGCGTTGATTGAACAAGCGCTCGTGGAGAAGCCGCAGCGTCAGATGGTATTGCGCGCTTATCACTTGGAAGCGGCGCTGGCGATTGTTGATACTCTGCCAATCATTATTACCGTACCTGCCGATTTAGCGTACTTGGTTTCTGATCGTTATGACTTGGTGGTGAAGCCATTACCATTCCAATTCACGCCGTTTGAATATTCGATGATTTGGCATGCACGTTGCGAGCACTCTCCCGCTCAAGAATGGTTGCGTGCGGTGGTTCGAGAAGAATGTAGCCGTCTTATTGCCAAACGAATTGAAGATATGGGATTGGACTAATTTTTCCTACAATCCAAATAGCAAAAAGCCGGGTGATGACCCGGCTTTGTTTATTCTATTAAAGAGTTAACGCTTATAGCTTGATAACCACGCGACCAGTTACTTGACCGTTTGTGATGTCTTCAGCATATTTTGGTGCTTCTGCTAGCTCTACCTCAGTACAAGCTTGTTCGAAGTAGCTGTCTGGTAGTAGCTCAACCAATTTTTCCCATGCTGCAGTACGTTTTTCAAATGGGCATGAAACAGAATCCACACCTTGTAGACGAACGTTACGTAGAATGAATGGCATCACTGTGGTTGGTAGGTCGAAGCCACCTGCAAGACCGCAAGCCGCAACTGCACTGTTGTAATCCATTTGTGCCAATACTTTTGCTAGTACTTTGCTGCCCACAGTATCAACCGCACCTGCCCATACTTGTTTTTCAAGCGGACGTGCTGGCTCTTCAAATTCAACACGGTCGATGATGCGACTAGCACCTAGCTTTTCCAGTAGCGGGCCATTTTGTTCAACACGACCTGTCACGGCTGCCACTTTGTAGCCAAGCTGTGCTAGAAGCGTTACGGCTACTGAGCCTACACCGCCACTTGCGCCAGTTACTAGGATTTCGCCATTTTCAGGTTTGATGCCTGCATCAAGCAGTGCTTGAACACATAGCATGCCAGTGAAGCCAGCAGTACCCACCATCATTGCTTTCTTGCTGTCCAGACCTTTTGGTAGTGGTACTAGCCAATCCGCTTTTAGACGAGCACGTTGAGACATACCGCCCCAATGGTTTTCACCTACACCCCAACCAGTAAGAACAACTTTGTCGCCTGCTTGGTAGCGGTCGTCTTCTGAGCTTACTACCGTACCTGCTAGGTCAATACCCGGCACCATCGGAAAGTTACGGATGATTTTACCTTTACCTGTGATCGCAAGGCCGTCTTTGTAGTTCAACGATGAGTAATCAACGTCAATCAGAACGTCGCCTTCAGGCAATTGTGTTTCATCGATTTGCTCGATGTTAGCGATAGTACGTTTGTCTTCTTGATTTAGAACTAGAGCATTAAACATAAGGTTCTCCGATTGTGCGGTAGCGTGACTCTGGGTCACATGCAGCAAGATATCAACTGGTGCTAAGTGTATGTCTTCTTTGTCTATGAATAAAATGAAACTTGAACATTTAATGTATGCTTTTTGTGCATGTAAGCAATGTTTGGCGTAAAACAAAGGGCGGCATCAGATGCCGCCCTTAAGTGTAAACCTAAAACTTTTCAGTATTGGAGTATTTGCTGCGATTCTCAAATAACCTAAGGTCGTTCAAATACGGTCGCAATACCCTGGCCTAAACCGATACACATGGTTGCCAGACCGTATTTCGCGTCTTTCGCTTCCATAAGGTTGATTAACGTTGTTGAGATACGTGAGCCAGAACAACCAAGCGGGTGACCCAATGCAATCGCACCACCGTTAAGGTTGACCTTCTCATCCATCACATCAAGCAGACCCAAGTCTTTAGCACACGGTAGAGATTGCGCTGCAAATGCTTCGTTTAGCTCAACCACATCCATGTCTTCAATTGAAAGACCAGCACGTTTGAGTGCTTTTTGCGTCGCAGGTACAGGACCGTAACCCATGATAGAAGGATCACAGCCCGCAATGGCCATACCTTTAATGCGTGCACGAATCTTCAAGCCAAGTTCATTGGCTCTCTCTTCACTCATGATCAACATCGCTGATGCACCATCAGACAGCGCCGAAGATGTACCGGCTGTTACTGTGCCGTTGGCTGGGTCGAAAACAGGACGAAGTTGAGACAGACCTTCAACGGATGTTTCAGGGCGAATGACTTCATCGTAATCCAGAGTGAACAGCGTGCCGTCAGCCGCATGACCTTCAATTGGTAGGATTTCGTTTTTAAAACGGCCTTCTACGGTTGCAGCATGTGCACGAGCATGAGAGCGCGCAGCAAACTCGTCTTGTTGCTCACGGCTAATGCCATGCAGCTTACCAAGCATTTCAGCGGTTAAGCCCATCATGCCTGCTGCTTTTGCAACTGTCTTTGACATACCAGGGTGGAAGTCCACGCCGTGGTTCATTGGTACGTGTCCCATGTGCTCAACACCACCAATTAGGCAGATTTCAGCGTCACCTGTCATGATGGCACGTGTACCGTCGTGAAGCGCTTGCATTGATGAACCACACAAGCGGTTCACCGTCACGGCACCAATCTCAATTGGTAGGCCAGCAAGCAGCGCTGCATTACGAGCAACGTTAAAGCCTTGCTCTAGTGTTTGTTGTACACAGCCCCAGTAGATATCTTCAATCTCACTTGGGTTCACCTGTGGGTTACGCGCAAGAATGCCCTTCATCAGGCGCGCAGATAGATCTTCTGCTCGAGTATGACGGAAAGCACCACCTTTAGAGCGACCCATTGGCGTACGTAGACAATCGACTACGACAACATTTCTTGTTTGATTAGTCATTTTAGAATCCCTCCTTAGATAGAACCTTGCTGTTGTGCACCGTAAAAGCTTTCACCTTTCGCCGCCATATCAATCAGCATCTGTGGTACTTGGTACATTGCACCGAGCTCTGAGTATTGTTTTGCCATTGCAACAAACTCAGCAATACCTACGCTATCTAGGTAGCGGAATACGCCACCGCGGAATGGAGGGAAACCAAGACCGTAAACCAGAGCCATATCCGCTTCTTGTGGAGTGGCAATGATGCCTTCTTGTAGACACAGTACCACTTCGTTGATCATTGGAATCATCATACGTTGAATGATGGTCTGATCGTCAAAGTCCTGCTTATCGGCACAAACGTCAGCGAGTACCGGCAAGATTTCTTCAGAGAAGGTTTTCTTCGGCTTACCTTTTCTATCTATGGTGTAGCTGTAGAAGCCATTGCCATTCTTCTGGCCGTATTTATCTGCTTCGAACAGCGCATCTATTGCGTCACGACCTTGTTTGCCCATACGCTCAGGGAAGCCTTGTGCCATAACGGCTTGTGCGTGGTGAGCAGTATCAATACCAACAACATCGAGCAAGTATGCAGGTCCCATCGGCCAGCCAAACTTACGTTCCATGATTTTGTCGATTTTCGTAAAGTCAGCACCATCGCGAAGTAGCATGCTGAAGCCACCAAAGTATGGGAACAATACGCGGTTTACAAAGAACCCAGGGCAGTCATTAACGACAATTGGTGATTTGCCCATTTTCGCTGCGTACGCAACAACGCGATTGATGGTTTCATCAGAGGTATGTTCACCACGGATGATCTCAACAAGAGGCATGCGATGTACTGGGTTGAAGAAGTGCATGCCACAGAAGTTTTCTGGGCGTTTCAGCGATTTTGCTAATAGATTGATTGGAATCGTCGAGGTGTTTGAGGTGATAACCGTGTCTTCACCGACATGTGATTCGACTTCACTCAAAACTGCTGCTTTTACTTTCGGGTTTTCTACTACGGCTTCAACAATCACGTCTGATTCTTCGATGCCTGCGTAATGTAGGCTCGGTGTGATAGACGCTAAAATACCAGCCATCTTAAAGCCATCAATACGACCACGAGATAAGCGTTTATTCAGCAGCTTAGATGCTTCAGTCATGCCTAAATCGAGTGAAGGTTGCGCGATGTCTTTCATTAACACCGGCACGCCTTTTAATGCAGATTGGTAAGCGATGCCGCCGCCCATGATACCTGCACCAAGTACAGCTGCACGTTGCGTGTCTTTACTCGCTGACTTAGCTGATTTTTTAGCAAGCCCTTTGATGTATTGGTCGTTGAGGAATAAACCAACCAGTGATTTTGCTTCTTCAGACTTAGCCAGTTTTACGAAGTGCTTACGTTCAATGTCGAGTGCTTCGTTACGAGCAAAGCGAGCACCTTCTTCAATAGTAATAACGGCTGTCATTGGAGCAGGGTAGTGAGGACCTGCTTTTTGTGCCACTAGACCCTTCGCCATGGTAAAGCTCATCATTGATTCGAGCTTACTTAGCGTAAGTGGTGATGTCTTTTGCTTACGACGAGCTTGCCAGTCCAACTTCTCGTTGATTGCGGAGGTCAGTGTCTTGAGTGCTGATTCGTAAAGTGCGTCGCTATCGACAACCGCATCCAGAAGACCAATCTTTAATGCCTCATCCGCACGACACGCTTTACCTTGTGTGATCACTTCCATCGCACTGTCGGCACCGATAACACGTGGCAGACGTACACAACCACCAAAGCCCGGCATGATGCCTAATTTTGTCTCTGGTAGACCGATGCTGGTGGTTTTGTCACCAATTCGCATATCAGTTGCAAGCACACACTCACAACCGCCACCTAACGTGTGGCCTTTTAGTACCGAGATAGTTGGGACAGGCAAGTCTTCCAGCTTATTGAAGATGCTGTTAGCAAATTGCAGCCACTGATCGAGCTCAGCGTCTGTCTTGGCAAAAAGACCTAAGAATTCGGTGATATCAGCGCCAACAATGAACGCGTCTTTATCTGAGGTGAGCATCAAGCCCTTCAGTCCTGGGTGTGCTTTTAGCGCATCAAGGGCTTTGTCGAGTGACTCTAGTGTCGCTAGGTCGAGCTTGTTAACGGATTTTGGAGAGCAGAAGCGCAGTTCTGCAATACCATCTTGTACTTCCTTTACCTGTAGGGTTTCGGCTTGGTAAATCATTGTCTATCTCCATGACATACAATCTTGGATTGTCTGTATACCAATTTGATGCGGGCTGAGCGCCTATCGGGCAACAAATAGATATAGAGGAAAGTCGTTTTATTTTTATTCTGGTTAGACCAGTGAGGTTAGTTTGGACCGTGGATTGGTTAATTTCAATACATTTTTTAAACAAGTGTTTAACATTGTGCACTAGTGCAGATCTTATGCGACTCATAATTCCGTCTCGTGATAGACTTTGGTCAAAGAGAAAAGTGACCTAATCCTATGAATGACCAGCCTTATCTGATTCCTGCCCAGCCCGCTCAATTTGAAGAAGAGATCAAAAAGAGTGTCTTTATTACTTACTTAGCTCATACGCCCAGCGTGGAAGCTGCGAAGGCATTCGTTGAGCAGATCAAAACCAAACACTCTGATGCAAGGCATAACTGCTGGGGATTTGTTGCTGGTCGACCAGAAGATTCGATGAAGTGGGGTTTTAGTGATGATGGAGAGCCATCAGGGACGGCAGGTAAACCAATCCTCGCTCAACTGTCTGGCTCTGGAGTTGGTGAGATCACCGCGGTGGTTACTCGATATTCTGGCGGCATCAAGCTTGGTACGGGTGGTTTGGTCAAAGCTTATGGTGGTGGTGTGCAACAAGCGCTCAAGCTGCTTCAAACAATTGAGAAAAAAATAACCACAAAACTCCGACTAGAGTTAGACTATGGGTTTATGCCTATCGCACAGTCACTCATGCCCCAGTTTGGCGCGGTTGAAGTGGATGCTGAATACAGCGATCAGGTGGTATTAGTGGTGGAAATTGAGCTACGTGAAGTGAGCGCGTTTACCCAAGCTATCATCAACAAAAGTGGTGCAAAGGCAGTTGTCACCCCACTAGACGGACAATAATGAAAAATAGGAAGCCACAGGGACAGCTTCGCTAGTCAATCAATCCATGCAATTTCGTTCAATTATTCGAATCGTCGGGCTATTGCTCGCGCTTTTTAGTGTCACAATGCTCGCACCAGCACTGGTTGCGCTTATCTATCGAGATGGTGCGGGTGTACCTTTTGTCACGACTTTTTTCGTGCTTTTGTTATGTGGTGGGATATGTTGGTTCCCAAACCGCAGGCACAAACACGAGCTTAAAGCGCGTGATGGTTTTTTAATTGTTGTTCTCTTCTGGACCGTACTAGGTAGTGCAGGCTCTATCCCTTTTCTGATCTCAGATAATCCCAATATATCTGTGACTGATGCTTTTTTTGAGTCTTTCTCTGCCTTAACGACTACTGGCGCGACGGTTATTGTCGGATTGGACGAATTGCCAAAAGCGATTCTGTTTTATCGCCAGCTTCTACAGTGGTTTGGTGGTATGGGTATCATCGTATTGGCGGTAGCAATTCTTCCTGTTCTTGGTATCGGTGGCATGCAGTTGTATCGCGCGGAAATACCGGGGCCAGTTAAAGACACTAAGATGACTCCACGTATTGCAGAAACAGCAAAAGCACTTTGGTACATCTACTTAAGTTTGACTATCGCGTGTGCTGTGGCGTTTTGGTTTGCGGGCATGACGCCATTTGATGCCATCAGTCACAGCTTCTCAACCATTGCCATCGGTGGTTTTTCTACCCACGATGCTAGTATGGGCTATTTCGATAGCTATGCGATTAACATGATTACCGTTGTCTTCTTGTTGATTTCGGCATGTAACTACTCTTTGCACTTCGCTGCGTTTGCGTCTGGTGGCGTGCACCCTAAATACTATTGGAAAGATCCAGAGTTCCGCGCGTTCATCTTCATCCAAGTTGTCCTGTTTTTGGTGTGCTTCTTATTATTGTTGAATCACCATTCATATGACTCGCCATATGATGCTTTTGACCAGGCGCTATTCCAAACCGTGTCTATCTCTACTACTGCTGGTTTTACAACGACCGGCTTTGCTGATTGGCCATTATTCTTACCAGTATTGCTATTGTTCTCTTCTTTTATAGGCGGTTGTGCTGGTTCGACAGGCGGCGGCATGAAAGTGATCCGTATTTTGCTACTGACCTTACAAGGTGCGCGTGAGCTCAAGCGTTTGGTTCACCCGCGTGCGGTTTACACCATCAAAGTGGGTGGTAGTGCGCTACCACAACGTGTTGTTGATGCGGTGTGGGGATTCTTCTCTGCATATGCACTGGTATTTGTGGTTTGTATGTTGGGTTTGATTGCAACTGGGATGGACGAGCTAAGTGCATTTTCGGCGGTAGCTGCGACCCTAAACAACCTCGGTCCAGGTCTGGGGGAAGTGGCACTTCACTTTGGTGATGTGAATGACAAAGCAAAATGGGTATTGATTGTTTCTATGCTGTTTGGCCGTTTGGAAATCTTTACCTTACTTATTCTACTTACGCCGACGTTTTGGCGCAGCTAAGGGGAAATCGTGGCAAAAGCATTATTTCTATACTCTTCCCGTGAAGGGCAGACAAAAAAAATTCTTCATTATATAGATGAGCAACTACCAGACTTCGATTGCGAGCTGGTGGATTTACATAATGTAGAGACAATTGATTTTAGCCAATACGATAGAGTACTGATCGGAGCTTCTATTCGTTACGGCCACCTTAATAAGAAGCTATACCAGTTTATTGAGCGAAACCTGGCTCAACTGGTGCAAAGTAAAGTGGCGTTTTTCTGCGTAAATCTAACTGCTCGCAAAGAAGACCAAGGAAAGGATACTCCTGAAGGCAGTGCTTACATTCGCAAGTTCCTAATTAAATCACCTTGGAAGCCAACGTTAATCGGTGTGTTCGCTGGTGCGCTTTATTACCCTCGTTATAGTTGGTTCGACAAAACCATGATTAAGTTCATTATGTCGATGACAGGCGGTGAAACCGATACAACCAAAGAAGTGGAATACACTAATTGGGAAAAAGTGGCTCTTTTCGCAGATAAATTCAAAGAATTGTAGAAATAACGTGCTCTTTTGACTGCTTTTGATGAAATTTTGCCCGAACAATAAAAAACTCAAAAAAAACGTCAAAAAGGGCTTGCCAATGTGATCGCAATCTCTATAATGCCACCTCGCTGACACGGCAACGCTTCGAAAGAAACGAGGTTGAGTTAGCAAGCCAATTAGCCGAGCGGAAACGCTTGAAAAAAGTTTGA
>NZ_JBQEQR010000040.1:0-956 GCF_052037695.1 Vibrio sp. WZ-1
CTCATAATCGATTGGTCCCCAGTTCAAGTCTGGGAGGGGCCACCATTATTCCTTAAGGCTTATGGAGAAATCCGTAAGCCTTTTTTCGTTCTAGTCCTTTCCATATCCGGTCCGCAATTACTTCGGGTAAGCTCTGGTCTATCAGGTCAGCCGAAACACGCCACGTAGTCACCATAGAGTCACACTTCCCCTATCAGAGTAATATCCACCATCAGAACCTTTTCTCGTCTGTACAATGCGAATCAGAGCAGATACATACCACTCAACACCAGAACCGAACCCCAGAAAAACTTCGCGCTGGAACCAACAAAAATATAACCAACATCCTGTCCATTAGCTGAAGTTATTAATTTAGATATGGGATGGATAGCTAGTTCAGTGACAGGAAGGACATCCATGATCCTAAAGCTCTCAGAACTAGCCAGTCAGGAAAAAACAGCATTCAATGAAGACCGATTACCCTCAGTGGTAATCGGTCTGTTATCTCTTAAGTGATTTAGGTCAGCAGTAAGCAACACTCAACCACAGCCCCAGAAACAGCGGCTAATCACAGGACTAATATTCATACTGGAACCGCAAAAACCAACGGCACACTGGGTTACAGCGCGAATCTGGTATGAGTTAGGGCTAAGAGTTGGGTTAGTCGAATAGGATGTGAATCTAGCTGGGTACTGTCGGGACTGTCACGGCTGTCAGAACCGTCGGCGCTGTCCTGACCGTCGCAACTGTCAGGACAACAGGGAAAATGCATCTTCGAGGACTACTGCCGCCGCCGTCGGGAGAAATGCACAACTCAAATAATCCTAAAATCACAGCTAAAGACCGGATAGAGACCGGACCGACGACGCCGTCGCCAAAGTTGCTGGAACTAAATCATGCAGGAAGTTAGGCAGGATAAGCCTTAGAGAGAGATTACAGGGCCAGTCTGGTGTGACCGACCCAGCGATCTAGGATTT
>NZ_JBQEQR010000059.1:0-80917 GCF_052037695.1 Vibrio sp. WZ-1
TCTCGTCTCTCGTCTCTCGTCTCTCGTCTCTCGTCTCTCGTCTCTCGTCTCTCGTCTCTCGTCTCTCGTCTCTCGTCTCTCGTCTCTCGTCTCTCGTCTCTCGTCTCTCGTCTCTCGTCTCTCGTCTCTCGTCTCTTTCCCTTCCCCTCTTTGAAGGTTAAAATCCACTTTCCATAACGACCAACCCCAAATACCGGAGCCCCTTTTGTCAGATACTCAGTTTTCCCCTCAAGACGAACTATTTATGCGCCGCGCGATGGAGCTTGCTGAACAAGCTGAAGCCGAAGGGGAGGTGCCAGTTGGTGCTGTATTAGTTAAAGACGGAGAGATCATTGCAGAAGGTTGGAACCGCTCAATTTGCTCGCATGATGCAACGGCACATGCCGAGATCCAAACTTTGCGTAAAGCGGGTGAAGTATTAGAGAACTACCGCTTACTCGATACCACGCTCTATGTGACCTTAGAGCCATGCCCGATGTGTGCTGGTGCGTTATTACACAGCCGAGTGAAGCGTGTTGTTTATGGAGCTCCAGATTTAAAAGCAGGCGCAGCAGGGACGGTATTGGACTTATTTGAAAGCCAAGCGGCATATCATTATGCAACGGTAGAGAATGGTTTATTAGAGGAAGAGTGCCGAACTCAATTGCAAGCTTTCTTTAAGCGTCGTCGCAAAGAAATTAAAGCCAAGAAACAGGCGCAAAAAGCGTTAGATAATGAGCAGGAAGCGAAGGGAGAATAGGTCCCGAAGGGAAGAGTCCGTTTAGCAAACATCTACTCTGCAGCAGATGTTTGCTTCAAGTTTTCAGTGGTTCACTAGGTGAACAAAAACACGGTTACGTGCACTGACTTTTTTCTTCATTGTTGTAAGCTTGCGCTTACGGCGGTTCGCAGCCACTGTCTTATTCAAACGTTTTGACTGCACTCTGCGTTTTCTCATAATCAGAACCTCTTGCAGACAACGAACACTCTCTCCCCCTGACTTAGCGGGGCGTCTGATTCATGATCAATAGATGACATTCTTGTGATGCATTCTTACCGATGATGGTGACATCAGATTGAGGAGAGGTGACCAAAAGAGTTTATCCTTTCTGCTTGTTCAGTATTGGTATGGTACTCAATATCCTTACAAGGTAGATAAGCTCGAAAGAGCGGATTCTAGATAACTTTTTTTGTTGACTCAATAAAAAAATAGCGAGCTGTGAGCTCGCTATTTTCGAAAGGTTTATTCTGTACTAGGAGGCGGTGAGGTTTCCGCATTTGGAACCGAACTTTGCTCCAAATCAGATTTCATTTCTTCTGCATCTGATTCTTGATCTGCGATGGTTTCCACTGCTCCAGAAATTAGCAAATTTGGATCAAGTGGCGGTATGACTTGTAGATCTTCTGTATCTTCATCGATGACAGGTTTTTGACTTACGTGGCCAATGATTGATTGGTAGTAACGACGAATGTTTTCTACGTAGTTACGCGCTTCATCTCCACGGGCGTATCCATAACGAGTTTGGCTGTAAAAACGCTTTTGACGAAGCAGCGGTAGGCGCTCTTTTACATCTGCCCAAGCATTTGGATCGCCGCCTTGCGCTTTGGTCAGGCGTCTTGCATCCATCATATGGCCGTAGCCTACGTTGTAGGAGGCTAGGGCGAACCAGATTTTCTCGTGCTCATTTATTGAATCAGGCACTCGCGCGACGATACGACGCAGATATTCCACACCACCACGCACGGACTGTTCAGGATCAAGGCGGTTAGTTACACCAACACTTTTTGCTGTAGGCAACGTTAACATCATCATACCCCGCACACCTGTCGGTGATTTTGCAGCAGGTTTCCAATGGGACTCTTGGTAAGCTAACGCGGCAATTAAGCGCCAATCAAATTCTTCACCGTATTTCTGGAACAGCGGTGCCCATTTTGGCAAGGTGTTGTCCAATGCGCGAATAAAGGCTCGAGTGTCTACGTAGTCAAAGGCTTCAATGTGACCGATGTATTTTTCTTCTAACGTTGCTAACTCACCAGATTGTTTAATGTTGCCAAAGAATTCGATCAACATTGCGTATAAGCTTTCATCTTCAGAGCGACGTGTAAACCAAGATACAGGCTGGTCTTCTGTCAATTCAAAGGCTTGAGCAAGGTCAGGATACAGTCGCTGAGCTAAAGAAAGCTCTACCGAATCAGTCACAGTAAATCGGAGTTCACCTGTTGATACTTGTTTTAGTAGATCACGGGTATCTGCATCACCAACAATTTCGAATTGAAGCTCAGGGTATTCTTTTTGCAGTGCCGTTAATGTTGGGACAAATTGAGATTGCTCTACGATTTGTAGCGTTTCTGCACCTGCATTGGTTTCTTCATCTTCTGCTTTGTCGTCTTTCGATTCTTGATAGTTGATAAGTTGATCAATATCGCGTGGGCGAAGCTGGCCTTTCTTATACACAACTTGTTGACTTACGTAGTAGTACGCTGGGCCCGGACGAAAACGTTGCACTGCTTGAGAAGTTTGGTTTAACCCAGTTGCGATGATATCGATATCCCCTTTCTTTAGTGCAGGGAATAACTCAGCTTGGCGAAAAGCAGGCTTAATTTCCAACTTTACACCTAGTTGCTCAGCAAACTTACGTGCTAGTTCGTAATCCAAGCCAGCCGGACCATCGGGACCAATGTAATAGGAAAGCTGGTTGTTGAGCGTGCCAACGCGCAGAACTCCCCGATCTTGGATTAGCTCGAACTCACTCTTAGGCTCCGATTCAATCTGGCAAGCAGAAAGTAAAAGCACAGAGGTGAAAAGGAGGGCGATGCGCTTGAATCGGTTGAACTGACTTATTTGCATTAATTGGGTACGTCTCGATAAATTCTAGTTGCCTTTATATCAAAGCGTGCAAGTCGGGCAAAGTGAATCAGGCAGATAGAGTGCGACATTGTGTGTTTTATCGACATTTTAACGCTATAACAAGTTACCTTGAGTGCTTGGTTCCTCGAGAATGACTTGGTTTGAAACCGAGGCAACCATTTGAAGATCTAGTGGTTCTCAATTGAAAATCGTTAACGAAGTATATGACCAAGTCTCCGTGATTATGAATTGGTGTCCGTAACAGAAACGTAGTTGTCGTCAAACCATTTGGAAAGAGCCGGCTATTACCAAGTTGTTTTCCTTGAGCTTGAATCAGTAACAACGCTCTGAACCCTGCACCTTGCAGTCATTTCGGTATAAATCAAATTTGACAAAAAAAATGACGCAAACGGTTGCTTTTGGTGTTACATCACAAAAACAATTGCTATATAATGCGCTCGCAACCAAGAGGTGGAATCGGCATAGGTTTGCAAACCTTCGGGAATAGCTTCGAAGTAAAACAGTTTAACCCACTGAATTTATTCCAATATCACCTCAGGTCAATAGACCTTAACCAATTGCATAAGAGACCTAAGCACATGAGAATTTTTCGTGGCTCCCCAGCTCTATCTGAATTTCGTGTTAACAAGCTTTTAGAGCTTTGTCGTGAACTAAGCTTGCCTATCACTGGCATTTACGCGGAGTTTGCTCACTTTGCTGAGCTATCAGCAGATCTAGATGATCAAGAAGTTGAGAAACTAGAAAAACTACTGACTTACGGTCCAACAATTGAAGAACATACGCCAGAAGGTTTGCTTCTGCTCGCGACTCCACGACCGGGAACAATTTCTCCATGGTCTTCTAAATCAACTGACATTGCTCGCAATTGTGGTTTGGGTAAAGTTGTTCGTCTTGAGCGTGGTACTGCTTACTACATCGAGACATCCGCTGAGCTTTCAGAGCTTCAGTTGGTTGAACTAAAAGCGATTCTTCATGATCGAATGATGGAAGTGATCTTCACTGATTTCGATTCCGCACAAGCACTATTCCAAGTTGCGGAGCCTGCACCAGTTGCGGACGTTGACCTATTAAACGGCGGCCGTGCTGCGCTTGAAAACGCAAACGTTACCCTCGGTCTTGCCCTAGCAGATGATGAAATCGAATACCTTTACGATGCGTTCGTAAATAAGCTAGATCGCAACCCAACCGACATCGAACTGATGATGTTTGCACAGGCAAACTCAGAGCACTGTCGTCACAAGATCTTCAATGCAGATTGGACTATTGATGGCGTTAAGCAAGAGAAGTCTCTGTTCAAAATGATCAAGAATACCTTCGAAACTACGCCAGAAAACGTACTGTCTGCATACAAGGATAACGCAGCGGTAATGGTTGGCTCAGATGTAGGTCGTTTTTTCCCGAACCCTGAAACTCGCCAGTACGGTTACAGCCAAGAGAAAGCTCACATCCTAATGAAGGTGGAAACGCACAACCACCCAACGGCTATCTCTCCTTGGCCGGGCGCATCGACTGGTTCAGGCGGTGAAATCCGCGACGAAGGTGCGACTGGTATTGGTGGTAAGCCAAAAGCTGGTCTGGTTGGCTTCACTACCTCTAACCTACGTATTCCTGGTTTTGAACAGCCATGGGAAACAGATTTCGGTAAACCGGGTCGCATCGTTAACGCTCTAGACATCATGCTAGAAGGCCCACTTGGTGGCGCGGCGTTCAACAATGAATTTGGTCGTCCAAACCTACTTGGTTACTTCCGTACTTACGAAGAAAAAGTTAACTCTCACGCAGGTGAAGAGGTTCGTGGTTACCACAAGCCAATCATGATTGCCGGTGGTATGGGTAACATCCGTGACGAGCACGTGCAGAAGAAAGAGATCCCAGTAGGTGCAAGCCTAATTGTACTTGGTGGTCCTGCAATGAACATTGGTCTTGGCGGTGGTGCTGCTTCTTCAATGGCATCTGGTCAATCAGCAGAAGATCTAGATTTCGCATCAGTACAGCGTGAAAACCCTGAGATGGAACGCCGCTGTCAGGAAGTGATCGACCGTTGTTGGCAGCTTGGTGATGCTAACCCAATCGCATTCATTCACGATGTTGGCGCAGGCGGTATCTCTAACGCACTTCCTGAACTTGTTGACGATGGCGAGCGTGGCGGTATCTTCCAATTGCGTGGTGTACCAAACGATGAGCCGGGCATGAGCCCGCTAGAAATCTGGTGTAACGAATCTCAAGAACGTTACGTAATGGCAGTTGCTCCTGAGAACATGGAAGTATTCGATGCAATCTGTAAGCGTGAGCGTGCACCATACGCAGTTGTTGGTATCGCAACAGAAGAACGTGAACTGAAACTTGAAGATTCACACTTCGACAACACACCAATCGACATGCCAATGGATGTGCTTTTAGGTAAGACGCCTAAAATGCACCGTGATGCGAAGACACTGAAAGCGAACAACCCAGCGGTTAACCGTGATGGTATTGAGTTAAACGAAGCGGTAGACCGCGTACTACGTCTACCAACGGTTGCAGAGAAAACATTCCTTATCACTATCGGTGACCGCACCGTAACTGGCCTTGTAGCGCGTGACCAAATGGTTGGTCCATGGCAGGTTCCAGTTGCCAACTGTGCGGTAACAGCAGCAAGTTACGACACGTACCATGGTGAAGCAATGTCGATGGGTGAGCGTACGCCAGTTGCTCTACTAGACTTCGGTGCATCAGCTCGCCTAGCGGTTGGTGAAGCAATCACAAACATTGCAGCGACAAACATCGGCGATATCAAACACATCAAACTGTCTGCAAACTGGATGTCTCCAGCAGGTCACCCGGGTGAAGACGCAGGTCTTTACGAAGCAGTGAAAGCCGTGGGTGAAGAGCTATGCCCAGCACTTGGTCTGACTATCCCTGTGGGTAAAGACTCAATGTCTATGAAGACTAAGTGGGAAGAGAACGGCGAGCAGAAAGAAGTGACGTCTCCGCTATCTCTAATCATCACGGCGTTTGCTCGTGTTGAAGATGTACGTAAGACAATCACTCCGCAACTTCGCACTGACAAAGGTGACACGTCACTTGTTCTTATCGACCTAGGTAACGGTCAGAACCGTCTAGGTGCGACTGCACTGGCACAGGTTTACAAGCAGCTTGGTGATAAGCCAGCAGACGTAGACAACGCAGCACAGCTAAAAGGTTTCTACGAAGGTGTTCAAACACTAGTAGCAAACGACCAAGTAGTGGCTTACCACGATAAGGGTGACGGTGGTCTATTCGTGACTCTTGCTGAAATGGCATTCGCGGGTCACTGTGGTGTGAAAGCTGATATCGCAGGCCTTGGCGAAGATGCACTAGCGGCGCTATTCAACGAAGAGCTAGGTGCGGTACTACAGGTTAAGAACGAAGATTTAGACGTTGTTCTTTCTACACTTGCTGCAAACGGCCTTGAAGAATGTTCACATGTTATTGGCTCTGTAGTTGGTGAAGGGGCTGCGTCTGATGAGCTAGTGATTACTTCAGGTGAAACTGTTGTTCTAGAGCGCAACCGTACTGAACTACGTACTATCTGGGCTGAGACGACGCATAAGATGCAAGGTCTACGTGATAATCCAGCATGTGCTGACCAAGAGCACGAAGCGAAGAAAGACAACTCTGATCCAGGTCTAAACGTGAAGTTAAGCTTCGATGTGAACGAAGACATCGCAGCACCTTACATTGCCGGCTCTATGATAAACAAGGGCGCTAAGCCTAAGATGGCAATTCTGCGTGAGCAGGGCGTTAACTCTCACGTTGAGATGGCAGCGGCATTTGATCGTGCTGGCTTTGAAGCAACTGATATTCACATGAGCGACATCCTAACAGGGCAAGCCGTGCTAGAAGAGTACCAAGGCCTAGTGGCTTGTGGTGGCTTCTCTTACGGTGACGTACTAGGAGCAGGTGAAGGTTGGGCGAAGTCTATCCTGTTCAACGAGCAAGCTCGCAACCAGTTTGAAGGTTTCTTCCAGCGTGAAGATACCTTCTCTCTAGGTGTGTGTAACGGCTGTCAGATGTTATCGAACCTGAAAGAGCTAATCCCAGGTGCAGACCTGTGGCCGCGCTTTGTTCGCAACGAATCTGAGCGTTTCGAAGCACGTTTCAGCCTAGTTGAAGTTCAAAAGTCTGATTCTGTATTCTTCGACGGCATGGCAGGTTCTCGTATGCCAATCGCAGTTTCTCATGGTGAAGGCCGCGTAGAAGTACGTGACGCTGACCATCTAGCGGCGATTGAAGCGTCAGGTACGGTTGCAGTTCGTTACGTGGATAACCAAGGTAATGCTACGCAGCAATACCCGAACAACCCGAATGGTTCGCCAAACGCTATCACAGGCCTAACGACTCAAGATGGCCGTGTGACTATCATGATGCCGCACCCTGAGCGTGTATTCCGTACAGTGGCGAACTCATGGTCTCCAGAAGGTTGGGGCGAGAATGGCGCTTGGATGCGTATGTTCCAAAACGCACGTAAGAACATCGGTTAATCCAGTTAATCCATGAAATAGAAAAAAGCGCAGATCCGAAAGGTCTGCGCTTTTGTTTTAACCAAGAAAAATGCTCATATAGCATTAAAAAAGTCGCGCAAAGACGAATCAATTGTGCTCTAATACCGCGCTTACCAAGGGATGGTGTTAAACAGCTCAGCTTAGATGGAGTTATCAAGTTGACCGAATCCCTGATTAATCCCTTAGGAAATGAAAGAAATGTCTAAAAATCCAAAATTTGCTATCCGCGTAACTGAAAAACGTAACGGTTGGAGCGCAGAGATCACTCGTCAAGTGACGTCTCGTAAAACTGCAGTATCAAAACGTGAAACTGGTTTTGACAGCGAAGAGAAAGCACAAGCTTGGGCTGAGCAAGAGCTAGCTGGCTTTGTTCAAAACCAAGTAGTTCGCAACGAGCGTAAAGCTGCACAACGTCAAGAGCGTGAAGCAGAGCAACTAGCGGCAAAAGTTCGTAAAGAAGAAGCTCGTCAAGCTCGTGAAGCAAACGTAGATACTGACGAAGAGTAATCGCTATCTGCTAGGTGGCATTTTTGCCATCGATGATGAATAAAAAAATGCCCTGAGTATATCTCGGGGCATTTTTGTTTGAGTGGAGATTAAGAGGTTACTGCTGGGTATCTAGCGGGATTTGGCCCGTCGTTACTTGGTCAACATCAAACTCAGTAAGCTCCTCAATGTAGCTTTCAACCGCTTGCTCTACCATTTCATCGTTTTGTTTGAAGTACGCGATATGGAAAATTGCATCGCCTTCGTTCACAAGTGGTAGCGTTTGTTGGCCAATAACGATACCGCCTTTTGGCGCTAAGAGTTCAAGCTCATCGTGACCAAGAGGGGAGCTGATATAAGCCAGCGTTTCGCCTTCTTCTACTTTGTCACCTAAGTTAACAACGGTACGCAAAATTCCGTTACCAGATGCACGAACCCAGCTGGTGGATTTCGCAATAATTGGTTCAGGCAGTTTCTTACGGCTCGCACGTAGCATACCGATTGCTTGCATCACACGTTGAACGCCCAGTACACCAGCGCTGATGGATAGTGGATCAAAGCGTAGAGCTTCACCCGCTTCATAGGTCAGCACAGGGATATCGCATTTCTCTGCTTCGCTTCGCAGAGAACCGTCACGTAGAGCTGAGTCTACGATTACTGGTGTTGCAAATGCTTTTGCAATACGCAGTGTCTCGGGATTACTCAAGTTCGCGCGGATCTGTGGCAGGTTAGTACGGTGAATCGCACCCGTGTGAAGATCCAAAATATAGTCACAACGCTTGGCGATGTTATTGAAGAAGCCATGCGCCATACGTGATGCCAATGCTCCTTTCTCACTGCCTGGGAAGCAGCGGTTTAGGTCACGGCGGTCTGGTAGGTAGCGCGATTTATGGATAAAGCCGAACACGTTCACGATAGGCACGGCAATCACGGTACCTTTCAGCTTTGCAGGATCCAATTGGTTGATCATCTGACGAACGATCTCTACGCCATTAAGCTCATCACCATGGATCGCGGCATTCACCATAAGTACAGGACCTTCTTGCTTACCGTGGATAATTTCCACAGGGATAGAAAGCGGTGAGTGCGTGTAAAGCTGCGCTGCTTCAAATTCAGTTTCTAATCGCTGCCCTGGTTGTACTTGATGCCCGAGTAGCTCAAATACTTTGCTTTTTTTACTTCTGGCCATAAACCATCTCTGTCAAATACGTTATCAACAATGTAACAACTGGTTCAAAATCACACTAATCATTCTTGTTGATGTGACGAAAAAAAGAATTTGTCGACATGGTTAAAATATCGACATGCGTGCAATTTGTGTATGTTACTTTGGGTTGTTTTTGTTTTAATTGAAAGATTTGTTCGCCTTGTTTTTTGCGTCTCATTCATTGAACTAATGTGGCTGTGTTAAATTTAATACATCAATTTTTTTTGAGAAAAACAGACTTTTACCTTGAGTTTTTATCCGCTAATATCCCCGCCGAATTTTTGACCTAATACCATTTAACTAGAGGTTTTGATGAAAAAGGCGATCGCTAAAATTGGCGCACTGACTGCTGTTGCAGTTTCTCTTTCTGGCTGTGTAGGCAGCAACGCAGTAACGGGCTACGTTATGGGCTTTAACTTGAAAGCTGTAGATAACCGTTACGCTCGTGGCGGCCTAAACATGCTAATGGCGCCAGTTTACGGTGTTGCTATTGCAGCTGACTACATCGTGTTCAACTCACTAGAGTTCTGGACTGGCAAAAACCCGCTAAACGGCAAGCCACACATCTTTGACACTAAGATGGATACTTACATCGATGTAAACCATCAGTTAGATAAGTCTCTAACGACGGCACCAATTGGTCCTCTAACGAACAACCGCGTTATCGAACAAGGTCAAATGCAGCAGCTTGACGAAAACACAGTACAAATGGACATCACTTACAACAACGGTGAAAAAGCGACGCTAATGGGTGTGCGTGAAGGTGATTTCGTGACTTACTACATCGATGGTGAAGTAGTAGCGAAGACTTCTATGGATGAGCTAGCAGCTTACGCACAAACTCGCGCGTAATTTACAAATAGCTTGTAATAAAAAAGGGTGCCTCGGCACCCTTTTTCGTATTTGTCGTATCTGATTCGGATTACGCTTTTTCTGGAATCGCTTCCAGAAGTGCAACCATTTGATCCCAGAACAGTTGAACGGTATCAATCTTCACTTTCTCATCTGGAGAGTGAGGGAACTTGATTGTTGGACCGAAAGAAACCATATCCATGTTCGGGTAAGGTTCTTTGAACAGGCCACATTCAAGACCAGCGTGAATAACCATGATGTTTGGCTTGTTTCCGTAGATGCCTTCGTACATATCACGGAAGATCGCCATGATTTCTGAATCTGCGTCTGGTTTCCAGCCTGGGTAAGCGCCAGAGAAACTAATTTGAGCACCAGCAAGTTCAGCTACTGATTGAAGCATACCTTCAACTTGGCTACGACCTGAATCGATCAATGAACGAATTAGGCAAAGAACCGTTACTTTGTTCTCTTCTGTTGTGATAACACCAACGTTAAGTGATGTTTCAACCACGCCTTCTACTTCGTCACTCATTCGCATTACGCCGTTAGGGCAAGCATTCAATGCAGCGATGAAACGTTGTTGGTCTGCAATCGCAAACACTTGTGCATCTGTTGTGATTTCTTCGTTGAAAGTCACGATGTCTGTTTCTACTTTACCAAGTTCAGTTTTTAGTAACTCAGTGTAGTAGTTGAACAGTTCTGCTAGCTTATTTTGATTCTCTGCTGGTAGAGCAACCGTCACGAAAGCTTCACGAGGGATCGCGTTACGTAGGCTACCACCACGGAATTCAACAAGGCGAAGATCCAACTCTTGTGCATGGCCCGCTAGGAAACGAGCAACCAGTTTGTTTGCGTTACCACGGCCAGTATGGATGTCACAACCAGAGTGTCCACCTTTTAAACCTTTCAGTGTTAGCTGACGAGTAACAAAACCTGCTGGGATTGCGTCACGAGTAATGTCGAATGTCATTGCGCCATCGATACCGCCAGCACAACCCATGTACACTTCGCCTTCTTGCTCTGAATCCGTGTTTAGAAGGATGTCACCTTCTAACCAACCTTCCTCGAGACCAAATGCACCTGTCATGCCCGCTTCTTCATCAATAGTCAGTAGCACTTCGATAGGGCCGTGTTTGATTTCAGTAGAAGCAAGAACTGCAAGACAAGAAGCCATACCGATGCCGTTGTCAGCGCCAAGTGTTGTGCCTTTTGCTGTTACCCATTCGCCATCAATGTATGGCTGGATTGGATCTTTCGTAAAGTCGTGGTCAGTGTCTTCGTTCTTTTGCGGCACCATATCGATGTGCGCTTGAAGAACGACGCCTTTTTTGTTTTCCATGCCTGGTGTGGCTGGTTTCTTAATGAACACGTTGCCAGTTGTATCGCGGCGTACGTCAAAACCCTGCTCTGTCGCCCAAGTAACAATGTACTGCGCTAGGGCCTCTTCATGTTTAGAAGGGTGAGGGATTGAACAAATCTTATCGAAAAACTGCCAAAGTGGAGCAGGTGATAAGGTACTGATTTCAGAATGGAATTCAGACACGGAAGACTCCTTTTGATGTGCTTTGCCAAATTTAAACCGTAAATACATTGAGTGTTTAGCAATAAATGCTATTTGGTTTTGGCTTTTGAATTGGCACCAAGCATACCACCAGATTAGAGGGGCGAGTAGTCGAGGTCGAAAGGAAATCACTATGAGCTGTCACAGATTCTGAACAGTACAAAATACACTTATGCAACAAGGTTTATTCTGTTGGAATGAATTTAAGAATTTAATTCACAAAACTGTAATTAACTTACAGTTTTTATTTGATATGGATCAATTTAAATAAAAAGTGTGAGTTTAGTCACTTTAATGCTTGTAATTAAATTTCTTGGTGGTATATTTGTAACCAGCTTCTGAGAGAAGAATGAAATGCTCAAAGGATGAGTCCGTTTATCGCCTCCAAGGAACCGAGAAATCAACCAAATTGACAGTATTAATTGATTTAGAAGGTGATATTTATGAAAGGTTTACCAAGTGCAATGTTCTGGAACAGCAAATCTGTTTACACCGGTAACTTTGTATACCCAACAAGCTTTGGTTACTAATTGAAGCCAACGCATGTGACTCGAACAAGTTTGTTCACCCCTATAAATTGGAATTTTTTTTCAGTGCATAGTGCTGACATGATTCACCGCCACTCAATTTGAGTGGCGTTTTTTTATCTACTACTCCCAATATCGACCACTTTCTCACCACCAAGCTTCTATTCTGCTATTACATCTTCGTCTTATTTCACGTGCCGACCAATTCTGTGGGTATTTAACAGCTAAAACCGTGGGTTTGCGTTTGAAAGTTTAATACATTGTTCAGTTTGTACACGTTGGGGCGGATAGAACGTAACTCTGTTAGTTATTGTTTATTAAGACCTAAACTTCCCGTCTGTTAAAAAAGCTAGCGAATAAGTTTCATATCCAAAGAAAAAAATCCTGTTAGAGTGAAAATTCTATCTGGAATTTGTTATTTGATAACTTTATAATTCGAGCCAATCGATTACGCAACCGTTTACTTTTTACCTTTACAGGATTCGATCATGCTCGAAAGGCTCTTTAAACTTAGTGAAAATGGCACCAACGTGCGCACTGAGATCATCGCAGGTGTCACAACCTTCCTAACCATGGCTTACATTATCTTTGTAAACCCAGCGATCCTTGCTGATACTGGTATGGATCGTGGTGCCGTGTTCGTTGCGACGTGTCTTGCGGCGGCTATTGGCTGTTTCATCATGGGCTTAGTAGCAAACTACCCAATCGCTCAGGCTCCAGGCATGGGCCTAAACGCGTTTTTCACATACTCAGTTGTACTTGGTATGGGCTATACATGGCAAGTGGCACTAGCAGCAGTATTCGTGTCAGGTTTGCTGTTTATTTTACTGAGTATCTTCAAGATTCGTGAATGGATCATCAACTCGATTCCACTTTCTCTACGTACTGGTATCTCTGCGGGTATCGGTCTTTTCCTTGCTTTCATCGCGCTGAAAAACGCAGGTATTGTAGTAGATAACCCAGCAACGCTAGTTTCAATGGGTAACATCACGTCACTACCTTCTGTACTTGCGGCGATTGGTTTCTTCATGACGATTGCATTGGTTCACCGTGGTGTGAAAGGTGCGGTTATGATCGCTATCCTAGGTGTGACGATTCTTGGTCTTATCTTTGGTGACGTTCAATGGGGCGGCATCATGTCTACACCACCAAGCATCGCGCCAACTTTCATGCAGCTAGACTTCTCTGGTCTGTTCGAAGTGGGCATGATCTCAGTGGTGTTTGCTTTCCTATTTGTTGACTTGTTTGATACCGCTGGCACGCTAGTTGGCGTTTCACAAAAAGCAGGTCTGACTGACGAAAACGGTAACATTCCTCGCCTAAACAAAGCACTGCTTGCTGACTCAACAGCAACGTCAGTGGGTGCTCTACTAGGTACATCAAACACGACTTCATACATTGAGAGTGTTTCTGGTGTCGCTGCTGGTGGTCGTACAGGTCTTACGGCAGTAGTTGTTGGCGTGCTGTTCCTTCTTGCTCTGTTGTTCTCGCCATTAGCGGGTATGATCCCAGCTTACGCAACTTCTGGTGCACTATTCTACGTTGCTATCCTTATGCTTTCTGGTCTTGTTGGTATCGACTGGCGCGACCTAACAGAAGCTGCGCCTGTTGTAGTAACGTGTTTGGTAATGCCGCTGACTTTCTCTATCGCAGAAGGTATCACGCTGGGCTTCATCGCTTACGCGGCGATCAAACTGTTCAGTGGTAAAGGTCGTGAAGTTTCGATGAGTGTGTGGGTGATGTCTGCAATCTTCATTGCGAAGTACATTCTAGGCTAACTTCAGCCAATGAAAGAAAAGCCAGTGTGGGCTCAGAGTTCACACTGGCTTTTTATTTGCGTTTTTTGTGTGAGTAGTTTCTACGCAATTTCATTCACTTCTCTATTTTGTGTTGTTCACCGAATTCGATTTTTCTGCGTAATAGGCGGAGAATTTTGATATCAGCGTTGGTATTAATGAAGTGTTTCGGTAGAATAATCGTTTGCGCAGCTTGAAACCCCCATTTCCTCTGGTGTGGAAAGTTTAGCTTGATGAGTCCATTTCAGCGCCATCAGCTAAGCAGAGGGGATGCATATTTTGAAATTATTAGGTTATTACAATGAGTAAAAAATTCATTATCACTTGGGATGCGATGCAGTCTTACTGCCGTGAACTGGCTGAGAAACAAATGCCAGCTGAGCAATGGAAAGGTATTTGGGCGGTAAGCCGTGGTGGTTTGGTTCCTGGAGCTATCCTAGCTCGTGAGTTAGGTATTCGTCACGTTGATACTATTTGTATCTCAAGCTACGATCACGATCACCAACGCGATATGACGGTAATTAAAGCACCTGAAGGTGACGGCGAAGGTTACCTAATCGTTGAAGACCTAGTAGACAGTGGCGATACAGCACGTAAACTTCGTGAAATGTACCCAAAAGCGAAACTGATTGCTGTATGTGCGAAGCCATCTGGTAAAGAACTGCTTGATGACTACGTGGTAGACATCGCTCAAGATACTTGGATTGAGCAACCATGGGATATGTCTATCCAGTTCGTTGAGCCAGTAAACCGCAAGCAAAAGTAAGTTTGTGCCAAGAATATTGAGAAATGCCCCTTTATAGGGGCATTTTTTTTATTATTATTACGCTATTGCAACCAGCTTAGAGTTCTTCCTATGTCAGAAGACGTCAGTAAAAACCTCTCTGAAACTTTGTTTGTTAAACATAAGCAAGCGAGAGAAACTTCCGCCCTTACTCAATATATGCCAACGAGCCAAAAGGTTCTTGATGAAAGAGAAGAGCGTGGTGAGCGTGCTTGGTATCGTCATTTGAGACGTCTTCAATGGTCTTGGCAGGGCTTATCGCCAATTGAGATGGAAGGCGTGCTGTCTAAGATTGCATCATCGAATCATTCTCGTACGGAAGATAAATGGCTTGATACCGTCATGGGGTACCACAGTGGTAACTGGACATTTGAATGGATTAAGTTGGGCATGGAGCATCAACGTCGTGCGAATGAAATGCAAGGTGAAGAAGCCGCAGACGAGCTATTTACTGCGTCATTGTGCTTTAGCATCGCGGGCTACCCGCATTTAAAGAACGACAACTTAGCCATTCAAGCGCAAGTATTGGCAAATAAAGCCTACACCGAAGGCTCAGAGAAGACGAAATATGTCGTTAAGCAGATCGAAGTGCCTTACCAGAAGCGCAAGATCATCGCGAACCTGCATCTTCCTCGTACTGATAAGCAACTCCCCGTTGTGATGGTCAGTGCAGGGTTAGATAGCCTACAAACGGACATGTGGCGTTTGTTCCGCAATCACCTTGCTCCAAAAGACATCGCGATGTTGACTATCGATATGCCGTCCGTTGGCCACAGTTCTCATTGGCCACTAACGGAAGACTCTAGCTGCTTACACCAAGCGGTGTTGAATGAGTTGTATAAACTGCCTTGGGTCGACCACTATAAAGTAGGTTTGATTGGTTTCCGCTTTGGTGGTAATGCCATGATCCGTCTTTCATTCGTTGAACAAGAAAAAATTAAAGCGTGTGTCGCATTGGGTGCGCCGGTACATGATCTATTTACCTCCCCTCAAAAGCTTCAGAAAATGCCTAAGATGTACCTCGATTTACTCGCTTCACGCTTGGGTAAGCACGCGGTCGATATTAACAGCATGGCTGGTCAGATGATGGCATGGTCACTGAAGGTGCAAGGTTTCCTAAGCAGCCGTAAGACGAAGGTTCCTATTTTGGCGTTGAGCCTAGAAGGAGATCCGGTATCTCCGCATAGTGATAACCAGCTTGTTGCGTTGTTTAGTCAATACGGTCAAGCAAAGAAAATCAGTTCCAAAACGATTACAAAAGGGTATGAGCAATCCCTCGATTTAGCCATAAAGTGGCTGGAAGACGAATTATTAAGATGACAAATCTCCTAATTTAGTTAAGAGTGATATATGTGAGCAAAAAATAAGCTCATGATAATTAAAAATAATAATCATTCTTGGGTAACTAAATATCCTTACTATGGAAACGGAGATTCTTATGTCAGAGACGACTCAAGGACCGACTCACTTTCGCTTGATGTCAAAGTTGAAGGCGATAGGGCCCTACTTGCGCGAACCACAGTCACAACAAGGTCATTACTATTTTGACTGTTTATCAGTTTGTGTAGACGATAAAAAATCCCCAGAGAAACGCGAGTTTTGGGGGTGGTGGATGGAATTGGAATCCGTCGACGGAGGCTTTACCGCCAAATACTATATTGGCAAGTATAATAAAGATGGGGATTGGACTTCTGAATCGTTACCAAAAAAGGTAACTGAAGAAGTGTACCATACTCAAAGTACCTTCCATCAAAAGCTCATTGATACGGTAGCTGAGCATTTCAAGCTGGAAGTGGAATATCATACAGAATCGTTTGATTTCGCCTAATTTGGCAGCTTTCTTCCTCTATAAGACAAAAAGGTGCGTTTTCGCACCTTTTCTGCTTGTTAAATCCCCATTTGATTGCTAAAACATTCACTCTTTATTTGTTTTTCATTTCAGAAGACATCATGACAACGAATCAACAGAATGCAGTTGTTTCACAACCACAGACCGTCGTTGTGAAACTGGGTACAAGTGTGCTAACCGGCGGCACTTTGGCGTTAGACCGTGCTCACATGGTAGAGCTGGCTCGTCAATGTGCGGAGCTAAAAAAACAAGGCCATTCAGTCGTAATGGTTTCGTCTGGTGCAATTGCAGCAGGCCGTGAGCATCTTGGATACCCCGCACTGCCCAACGCGATGGCGAGTAAACAGTTACTTGCAGCAGTGGGGCAGAGCCGTTTGATTCAAACATGGGAGTCTCTGTTTGGTATTTACGGTATTAAAATTGGTCAAATGCTGCTGACTCGCGCAGATTTAGATGATCGCGAGCGTTTCCTTAACGCACGTGACACTATTAATGCACTGGTAGCAAACGATATTATTCCTATCGTGAACGAAAACGACGCAGTTGCGACGAACGAAATCAAAGTAGGTGACAATGACAACTTGTCGGCTTTGGTGGGGATTTTGTGTGGTGCAGATAAATTGCTGCTCCTGACTGACCAAAAAGGTTTGTTTACCGCAGACCCACGTAAAGATCCAAATGCCGAGTTAATCAAAGAAGTGAAAACAATTGATGATACTTTGCGTAAAATTGCTGGTGGTAGCGGCACAACGTTAGGTACTGGCGGTATGGCAACCAAGCTTCAAGCGGCAGACATCGCACGTCGCGCAGGTATTGAAGTTATTATCGCAGCGGGTAGCGCGCCAAATGTTATCTTTGACTCATTGAGTTCAGAGCCACAAGGCACTCGTTTCCTACCTTGTTCTGAAGCATTAGAGAATCGTAAGCGCTGGATCTTAGCGGGGCCAGCCGCTGCGGGTGATATCTTTATTGATGATGGGGCAGTGAATGCCGTCGTGGGTAAAGGCAGTAGCCTACTCGCGAAAGGCGTTATCAAAGTAAGTGGTGATTTCGCTCGTGGTGAGGTAACACGTGTGACCAATTCACACGGTAAACTGGTTGCCCGTGGCATTAGCGCCTACTCAAGTGAAGACCTAGCGAAAATTGCTGGTAAGCACAGTAAAGATATCATCTCTATTTTGGGTCATGACTACGGCTCAGAAGTGATTCATCGCGATGATCTTGTTGTCATTCAAGAATAGAAATTGAGGGAAGCAAAGTGGATTTAACGAATATGGGTAAAGCTGCTAAAGATGCAGCTTTCGAATTGGCGACAGCGTCAACCGCACAAAAAAACCAAGCGCTAGCCATCATCGCCGATGAGCTAGAAGCAAACGCAGCATCTATTTTGGCTGCGAATGCAAAAGACATCGAACTTGGCCGCGAAGCGGGTCTAACTGATGCACTACTAGATCGTCTTCTACTGAACGAAGAGCGCTTAACGGGCATCGCAAATGACGTTCGTAATGTGATCAGCCTAAATGATCCTGTCGGTAGTGAAATCGACAGCAAAGTGCTAGAAAACGGTATGTCATTGTCTCGTCGCCGTGTTCCTCTTGGCGTAGTCGGCGTAATCTATGAAGCGCGTCCAAACGTAACTATCGATATTGCAGCATTGTGTCTAAAAACGGGCAACGCAAGTATTCTTCGCGGTGGTAAAGAGACGTTTTTCTCCAATATGGAACTGGTAAAAGTTATCCAATCGGCACTGGCAAAAGCAAACTTGCCAGCCGCATCGGTTCAGTACATTGAAAAGCCAGATCGTGAACTTGTTTCTCAGTTGCTCAAGTTAGACGACTACGTAGACATGATCATTCCTCGCGGTGGTGCTGGTTTACACAAAATGTGTAAAGAAAACAGTACTATTCCAGTAATCATTGGTGGTTTTGGTATCAGTCATATCTTTGTTGATGAATCAGCAGAGCTAGAGAAATCTCTGAATGTTGTTGAGAACTCAAAAGTTCAACGTCCGTCAGCATGTAACTCACTAGACACTCTACTTGTCCACCAAGATATTGCTGCACAGTTCCTGCCAATGATCGTAGAGCGCATGAACGATAAAGTTACCTTTGTCGCAGAGCCAAAAGCAAAAGCGCTTATGGCACAAGCTCAGCAAATTCGTGATGCGGGTGAAGGCGATTTTGATACAGAATGGCTAAGTTACACGCTTGGCGTAAAAGTGGTTGCTGATGTGAAAGAAGCGATTGACCACATGCGTATTCATAATGCTAGCCACTCAGATGCGATCATGACCAACAGCTTGCAAAACTCAGAGCTGTTTATTAACTCTGTCGGTTCTGCAGCGGTTTATGTGAATGCAGCAACGCGTTTTACTGATGGCGCTCAATTTGGTCTTGGCGCAGAAGTTGCGGTATCCACCCAGAAACTGCACGCACGTGGTCCAATGGGTTTGGAAGAGCTAACCAGTTACAAATGGGTTGGCAAAGCAAACTACCTAGCACGCAGTTAACAGAAACTGCCTGATATTGATTAAAAAAGGGGCAGAGCAGCCCCTTTTTGTTTTCGCTAATATAGCAATTCCGCTACACTAGTCTTGCTTTTGGGACGACCCCAATCGCACGCTATTTGGAGGTGATATGCATTGTCCTTTTTGTTCTGAGAACGATACAAAAGTAATTGATTCCCGCTTAGTTGCTGACGGCCATCAGGTGCGTCGTCGTCGCCAGTGTCTTGCATGTAGCGAGCGTTTTACTACGTTTGAAACTGCGGAATTGGTGATGCCTAAAGTGATTAAATCTAACGGCAACCGCGAACCGTTTGATGAAGATAAAATGGTCGGTGGTATTCAACGTGCTTTAGAAAAACGCCCAGTAAGTGCTGACGCTATCGAGCTTGCTATCAGCATGATTAAGTCACAGTTGCGTGCGACAGGTGAGCGTGAAGTACCAAGCGAAATGATTGGTAACCTAGTTATGGACCAGCTGAAAGAGCTGGATAAAGTCGCTTACATCCGTTTCGCATCGGTTTACCGTAGCTTTGAAGACATCCGTGAATTTGGCGAAGAAATTGCTCGCCTAGAAGACTGATTGAATCATGGCTCAACAGAACGCTTCCTCAGTATTTACCTCTCAAGATTTCGAAATGATGTCGCGCGCGCTCAAGCTAGCCAGGCGCGGCATTTACACCACCGCACCTAATCCTAATGTAGGTTGCGTTATTGTCCGCGATGGCGAGATTGTTGGCGAAGGTCATCACCACCGTGCGGGTGAACCTCATGCCGAAGTCCATGCAATGCGTATGGCAGGTGATAAAGTCGAAGGGGCAACCGCTTATGTAACGCTGGAGCCTTGTTCTCACTATGGTCGCACACCACCTTGTGCTGAAGGGCTAATCAAAGCTAAAGTTGCCCGTGTTGTCTGCGCAATGGAAGACCCAAATCCGAAAGTAGCAGGACGTGGTTTTAAAATGCTGCGTGATGCAGGGGTTGAAGTGCAAGTCGGCTTGTTAGAAAACGATGCGATCGAACTGAATAAAGGCTTCGTTAAGTTCATGCAAACCGGCATGCCTTATGTTCAGTTGAAAATGGCAGCCAGCCTCGATGGCCAAAGTGCCCTCTGTAATGGTCAGAGTCAATGGATTACCTCCCCAAAGGCTCGCCAAGACGTACAGCGTTATCGAGCGTTAAGTGGTGCTATTCTCTCAACCAGTAAAACCGTGATTGATGACAATGCGTCTTTGAATGTGCGATGGGATGACTTACCCAAAAGTATACAAGCGCAATATCCTCAAGATGAGGTCCGTCAGCCACCACGTGTGATTTTTGATCGCCAATCTCAACTTAGTGATGATCTAAAACTATTTAACACGGACGGTGAGCGTATTATTGTTAGTCCTGATGGTGATGTAGCGCCTCAGTTGGATGGACATGACCGAATTGACTTAGCGGCGACACTAAAAGCAGTTGCGAGAGAGCACGATATCAATCATTTGTGGGTTGAAGCTGGAGCAACGCTCGCGAGTTCGTTAATCAAAGCTAACCTTGTAGATGAACTGATTGTTTATCTTGCGCCTAAATTAATGGGCAGCGATGGACGAGGTTTGATTGGTGCGCTTGGTTTGACCGAGATGACACAAGTTATCGATTTAACTATTACCGACGTACGAATGGTTGGCGTGGATATTCGCATCACCGCCGCCGTCAAACGTATTTAAAGCTAGAAAGAAGCATTATGTTTACAGGAATTGTAGAAGCAGTAGGCAAACTTACTGCCATTACGCCAAAAGGCGAAGATATCACCGTAACGGTAGAAGTAGGTAAGCTGGATATGTCTGACGTTAAGCTAGGTGACAGCATCGCGACCAACGGTGTGTGCTTGACGGTCGTAGACTTCGGTAGTAACTACTACAGTGCTGACTTGTCTTTGGAAACACTAAATAAAACAGGTTTTGCCGCTTACCAAGTTGGCGACAAAGTGAACCTAGAAAAAGCCATGCTACCAACCACTCGTTTTGGCGGCCATATTGTGTCTGGTCACGTCGATGGCGTGGGCGTCATTGTCGAGCGTAACCAAGTCGGTCGTGCGATTGAGTTTTGGGTAGAGATGCCTGCGGAAATCTGTAAGTACGTGGCAGAAAAAGGCTCTATCACGGTGGATGGTATTAGTCTGACCGTCAACGACCTACGTAAGAATGGTTTTAAATTGACGATTGTTCCCCACACTAGTGAAGAGACGACCATCGATCAATTCCAAGTTGGTCGTAAAGTGAACCTAGAAGTGGATGTATTGGCTCGCTACATGGAACGCTTGCTACAAGGTCAAAAAGAGGAATCGCAAGAATCACGCATTACGATGGAATTCTTGCAGCAAAATGGTTTCGCGTAGGCGAAGCCGACCATAATCACAGAACGTTATCAGGTTAATTGACTTAATGAAGGTTAGCTTCAAACTGCTTTGCTAACTAAAGCCAGTAGACGTGACTGACCGAAACGTTAAAAGCATTGCTGCTGCAATAATAAATTTTTGAATAACGGGAAACAGAATATGCCTATCAGCACGCCACAAGAAATTATTGATGACATTCGCGCGGGCAAAATGGTCATCCTTATGGATGATGAAGACCGCGAGAATGAAGGTGATTTGATCATGGCTGCCGAGCACATAACGCCGGAAGCAATCAACTTTATGGCTACGCATGGTCGTGGCTTGATCTGTCTAACCATGACAAAAGCGCGTTGTGAGGATCTTGGGCTGCCGCCAATGGTGCAAGACAACAACGCGCAATACACCACCAACTTTACTGTTTCTATTGAAGCCGCTGAAGGTGTAACGACTGGTATTTCAGCCGCTGACCGTGCCCGCACAGTACAAGCTGCCGTTGCGTCAAATGCAAAAGCGGCTGACTTAGTACAACCGGGTCATATCTTCCCTCTCGCAGCACAAGACGGCGGCGTTTTAACTCGTGCTGGTCATACAGAAGCTGGCTGCGACTTAGCTCGTCTAGCAGGTCTTGAGCCAGCTTCGGTTATCGTTGAGATCCTAAATGACGATGGCACGATGGCACGTCGTCCAGATCTTGAAGTGTTTGCTGAAAAGCACGGATTGAAACTTGGTACCATTGCGGATCTTATTGAGTACCGCAACAACACTGAAACGACTATTGAGCGCGTTGCTGAATGTGCACTGCCAACCGAATTCGGTGAATTTACGCTGGTGACTTACAAAGATACCATCGATAACCAAGTGCATTACGCAATGTGCAAAGGTGATCTAACTGCAGATGCGCCATTGGTTCGTGTGCACCTACAAGATGTATTTACTGATGTACTCCGTAGTGACCGTAATGCAGAGCGCAGCTGGACACTAGAAAAAGCGATGAAGCGTATCGGCGAAGAGGGTGGTGTACTGGTTGTACTTGGTAATGAAGAATCAACTGATCTGCTTATCCATCGAGTGAAGATGTTCGAAGCGCAAGACAAAGGTCAGGCACCAACGCTTGCGAAGAAGCAAGGCACGTCTCGCCGTGTAGGTGTTGGCTCGCAAATCCTTGCAGACTTGGGCGTTCACGATATGCGCTTACTTTCTTCTACCAACAAGAAATACCACGCACTAGGCGGTTTTGGTCTGAACGTGGTTGAGTATGTCTGCGAATAATAACTAAGCGATAACCTCTAAGCGGTAGACGTTCTTTATTCGTTTACCGCGGAAGAGGAATGACTCGCTTCCAATTTCCATTAGATATTGCTCACAAAATTGTGCTAGAATCCGGCGATTCTCACTTGATGAACAATTTTCACTTAAAAATAGAGTTAAAGGAAAGCTAATGAAAGTGATCGAGGGTGGCTTCCCAGCGCCAAATGCAAAAATTGCTATCGTTATTTCTCGTTTCAACAGTTTTATTAACGAAAGCCTACTATCTGGTGCGATCGATACACTAAAGCGTCACGGACAAGTAAGCGAAGACAACATTACAGTAGTTCGTTGTCCTGGTGCCGTAGAACTGCCTTTGGTAGCTCAACGTGTTGCTAAGACTGGTAAATACGATGCTATCGTATCACTAGGTACAGTAATTCGTGGTGGCACACCACACTTTGACTATGTTTGTAGTGAATGTAACAAGGGTCTTGCACAAGTTTCTCTGGAATACAGCCTTCCAGTAGCATTTGGCGTACTGACTGTTGATACTATCGATCAAGCGATTGAACGCGCAGGAACCAAGGCTGGTAATAAAGGTGCAGAGGCTGCACTAAGCGCACTTGAAATGATTAACGTACTATCTGAAATTGATTCCTAATGGGGGCCAGTGTGAAACCAGCCGCACGTCGTAACGCACGTCAATTCGCTCTACAAGCGATCTACTCATGGCAAATTACTAAAGACAATGTTGCCACGATCGAAGAACAGTTTTTGTCTGGCGACAAATACGATGAAGAAGAACTTCACGCATCTGAGCCTGCACTAGCTGCTCCTGAAACAGACGTAGCTTACTTCCGTGAACTACTAAGCGGTGTTGTACTTAGCCACTCTGAGCTAGATAGCAAAATCCGTCCATACGTGTCACGTCCAATGCAAGACCTAGACATGATGGAACTTGCTCTTCTTCGCCTTGCTATGTACGAGATGACTCGTCGCGAAGATGTTCCTTACAAAGTGGTAATCAACGAAGCGATTGAACTTGCAAAAGTATTCGCAGCAGAAGACAGCCACAAGTTTGTGAATGGTGTGCTAGATAAAGCGGCACCGCACGTACGTAAGAAATAACAATTTCTTCAATAAAAAGGTCAGCAGATGCTGACCTTTTTTGTATCAATAGCTTTTACATCAAAAAGTAAGTGAATAATGTCTGGTGAATTCAATCTGATCGACAAGTACTTCGTTGGGCGTCAAAGCCAACGCAAAGACGTACACCTAGCGGCGGGTGACGACTGTGCGTTAGTGAAAGCGCCAGATAACGTACAAATTGCCATTAGTACCGATACATTGGTGGCTGGAACCCACTTCCTTGCGGATGCTAATCCTGCATGGGTAGCACATAAGGCGCTGGCATCGAATATTAGCGATCTCGCTGCAATGGGCGCAACGCCTGCGTGGGTAAGCTTCGCGTTAACCATGCCTGAGCCGGATGAAGCTTGGCTTGCTCCTTTCTGTGATGCATTTTTCGAGCTAGCGGATTACTTTGGTATTCAGCTAATTGGTGGTGATACGACGAAAGGTCCACTGAGTTTGACACTGACAGTACAAGGTTTTGTTCCAGAAGGCAGGGCATTGACTCGTTCCGGAGCGAAAGTCGGTGACTGGGTGTATGTGACGGGGGACCTTGGTGATGCAAAAGCAGGGCTTGATGTGATTTTGGATGGCTCATTACGCTCACGCATTGCAGCGCAGCAGCTTGAGAAAGCACATTATCTTAGTACACCTCGCGTATTAGCAGGGCAAGCATTGGTCGGTTTAGCTTCGGCGGCGATTGATATCTCCGACGGTTTAATTTCTGATATCAAACACATTCTCAAGCGTTCCGACGTTGGTGTGAGTTTAGATGTCTCCCAATTACCAATTTCTTCTGAGTTGGTTCAATTTTTAGATGATAAGGTCAGTGCTCAGCAGTATGCTTTATCAAGTGGTGAAGAGTATGAATTGTGCTTTACTGTGCCTGAGCAAAATAATGGCTCGTTGCAAAGCGCATTGTCTCATGCTGGTTGTAAAGTCACTTGCATAGGTCAGATTCGACCAAAAGGCACGTTTGAGCTGCACGATGACAATCAACCCCTTGATTGGGATCTGACTGGCTTTGACCACTTTAAATGATATGAGCTAGGCATTAGCCTAAGATTGAAACCAAACTCGCAGTATAGGTTTAAGGAAATGACCAACCCTCTCTCTCTGATTTCATTAAAGAACCCGTGGCATCTTTTGGCGACAGGTTTTGGTAGCGGTTTATCACCAGTAGTGCCAGGCACAATGGGCACGCTTGCTTCAATTCCGCTGTTTCTGCTTTTGGCACAACTGCCTTTCCCACTTTATGTGGTTGCGGTGTTATTCTCTTGTGTGATTGGCATTAAGATTTGCCAAGTGACATCAGATGACATGGGCGTTCATGACCATGGTTCTATTGTATGGGACGAGTTTGCGGGCTTTTGGATCACCATGAGCCTAGTACCAGCACTGAATATTCCTGTGACGGAATGGAAGTGGCTACTGACAGGCTTTATCTTGTTCCGCTTCTTTGACATGGTAAAACCATGGCCAATCGGTTGGTTGGATAAACGTGTTCACGGCGGCTTAGGTATCATGATTGATGATATCGTGGCAGGCATTATGGCGGGCATCGCACTGTTTTTAGTGGCGAAATACGCAGGTTGGATGTAGTACCTATCGCATAGCACTGCCAATCGACAAATAAACAAAAGGGATGCCATAGCATCCCTTTTTTGTGTTTACGCGATTTTATTGCTTTTACGTTTACTTTACTTAGTTAAGTAATCGTTGATCGACTTCTCGATGCCTTTTGCATCTAAGCCAAGATCTTCATGTAGCTCGTCTTGCGTACCTTGAGGAACGAAGCAATCTGGCAAGCCAAGATTTAGTACTGGCTTGATGATCTTCTCTTGCATCATAAACTCAATTACACCTGCACCAGCGCCACCTGCAATCGCATTTTCTTCTAGCGTAACCAGAACATCGTGCTCTGCAGCAAGCTGACGAATCAACGTTTCATCAAGTGGCTTAACAAAGCGCATGTCTGCTACTGTTGCGTCTAGGTTTTCAGCGGCCTCTAGTGCGTTACCTAGGAAGGTGCCGAAGCTTAGAATTGCCACTTTCTCGCCTTTACGAACCACACGACCTTTACCGATTTCAAGCGCAGTAAATTCTTGTTCAATGTCTGTGCCCATGCCGCTACCGCGTGGGTAACGAACCGCACTTGGGCCTGTGTGCTTATGACCTGTGTACAGCATTTGACGACATTCGTTTTCGTCACTCGGCGCCATGATCACCATGTTCGGGATACAACGCATAAAGCTAAGGTCGAACGCACCTTGGTGAGTTTGGCCGTCTGCGCCAACCAGACCAGCACGATCGATAGCGAACATCACTGGTAAGTCCATGATCGCAACGTCGTGGATCAGTTGATCATAACCACGTTGTAGGAAGGTAGAGTAGATTGCTACGATCGGATGATCGCCCGCAATTGCCATACCGGTAGCAAGCGTTACCGCGTGTTGCTCTGCGATCGCTACGTCAAAGTATTGTTCAGGGTACTCTTTTGAGAAGCGAACCATACCAGAGCCTTCACGCATCGCTGGTGTAATCGCCATCAGCTTAGGATCTTGCGCTGCCATGTCACACAAGAAATCACCAAAGATCTTAGAGAAGGTTGGCTTGCCGCCACTGCTCTTCGGCAAGCTGTTATGTGATGGGTCGAACTTTGGTACGCCGTGGTAGCCGATAGGATCTTTTTCTGCTGGCTCATAACCTTTACCTTTCTTGGTCATGATATGCAGGAATTGAGGGCCTTTCAGCTCACGCATGTTCTTCAGGGTTTTGACCAGCTCATTGACATCGTGGCCATCGATTGGGCCGATGTAGTTAAAGCCTAGTTCTTCAAATAACGTGCCTGGAACGACCATGCCTTTTAAGTGTTCTTCGGTACGACGAACCAACTCTTTGATTGGTGGTACGCCAGACAGCACTTTCTTACCGCCTTCACGGATAGAGGTGTACAAGCTGCCAGAAAGGACTTTAGCAAGGTGATTGTTCAATGCGCCTACGTTTTCTGAAATCGACATTTCGTTGTCGTTCAGAATCACTAGCATGTCGGGATGAACGTCGCCGGCGTGGTTCATGGCTTCGAATGCCATACCTGCAGTGATTGCTCCATCACCAATGACGCTAACTACCTTACGGCCTATTCCTTCTTTCTCTGCGCTGATGGCCATGCCAAGACCAGCACTGATAGAAGTTGACGAGTGACCAACAGATAGCGTGTCGTACTCGCTCTCTTCACGCCATGGGAACGGGTGCAGCCCGTCTTTTTGGCGGATGGTTGGCATTTGGTCACGACGACCAGTTAGAATTTTGTGTGGGTAAGCTTGATGACCCACATCCCAAATTAATTGGTCGATCGGTGTGTTATACACATAGTGTAGGGCTACGGTCAGCTCAACCGTGCCTAAGCCGGACGCTAGGTGTCCGCTAGATTGACTCACTGAATTTAGCAGATACGTGCGTAGTTCATCGCACAAAGTTGGTAATGTTTCTTTCGGAAGGAGTCGTAGCTCTTCCGGTGTATTTGCTAACGCCAGTGTTGGGTACTTTGAAATATCAAGAGTCATATAAATGCGCGCTTATTGTGTTAGTTCTTGCGCTCGATGACATATCGGGCGAACTCTTCGAGTAACTGAGTATTGTATGGGATTGCTTCTAATGCTTGAAGTGCTTCCTGTAACAGAGTGTGAGCTTTCTCCATTGCTCCCTCTAAACCCAGTAGAGATGGGTAAGTGCTTTTGTTCAGCTCTTGGTCTGAACCTTGCGGTTTCCCTAGTGTTTCCGTATCACTGATGATATCAAGAATATCGTCTTGCACTTGAAACGCCAAACCAACAGCTTGAGAATAGCGCTCTAAGTGTGGCAAGACTTCCAAACCTTTTTCACCTGCTGCTAGCGCACCAAGTTTGACGGCACAATTAATCAGAGCGCCAGTTTTATTTCGGTGTATCTCTTCTAGCTCAGCAAGTGTGACTTGACGATTCTCTGCACCAAGATCAAGTGCTTGGCCAACACACATACCATTTGCACCCGATGCTTGAGCTAAAGATTGCACCATTTTTATACGCTGGCTTTCTGCATTTGGATTCAGCTGACCTTCTGCAATGATAGTAAAAGCCAAGGTTTGCAGTGCGTCACCAGTAAGAATCGCTGTTGCTTCATCAAATTTTATGTGACAAGTCGGTTGGCCTCGGCGCAGCTCATCGTCATCCATCGCTGGCAAATCATCATGGATAAGAGAGTATGCGTGAATACACTCAATTGCCGAAGCGGGTGTATCGAGATCGTGTAGCTGGCAACCAAGCATTTGGCCCGTGATATAAACAAGGAAAGGACGAACACGTTTACCACCAAGGAGTAAGCCGTACTTCATCGCTTGAATCAATGGCTGTTGTTGGTGAGGCATTTGCTCAAGCCATTGATTGAGTTGTTGGTTATTACGTTGTTGATAAGACGTCAATGTCTCTTGCATCACATTGCTCACTACTGATTATTATTCTGACTCTGGGTTGAAGTCACTTAGTGGTGCTTCGTCATCTTCACTAAGAAGAATGCTCACGCGTTGCTCGGCGTCACTCAGTTTAATTTGGCCAGCACGAGCTAGTGCAATACCCCGTTCAAATTTGCGTAAGGCATCATCTAAGGCAAGATCGCCATTCTCTAGTTGATCAACCAAGCCATCTAGCTCTTCAATGGTTGCTTCAAAGGTCATGTTTTCTGGTTTCTTGACCGCCATCGTTTATCTGCCCTAATCAAGCCTCTAATGAATGCACGCAAGTTACCTTAGCCTACTAACTTGGTCAAATTTAACCTTATATAATTGTCACAAAATTGGCTCTAGGTGACTCTGATGAGACAATCTTGATCATATAAATCGAGAGTGAACGATCATTTTGTGATGTATTAACCAAGATTTCTCTAAAAAAACTGTTCTAAGTGTCGATACAAGTAATAATCTGCTCAAGTGGCATAGTTAGATAGCATGAGGAGTGCTTTGTGGATTTAGCAACCCTAATAGGTTTGATAGGTGGATTTGCCTTCGTAATCATGGCGATGGTTTTGGGTGGCAGTATCGGCATGTTTGTCGACGTCACTTCAATCTTAATCGTAGTGGGCGGTTCTGCTTTCGTAGTGTTGATGAAGTTCACATTGGGTCAATTCTTTGGAGCAGCAAAAATTGCAGGCAAAGCCTTCATGTTTAAAGCGGACGAGCCAGAAGATTTAATCGCTAAGATTGTTGAAATGGCCGACGCAGCTCGTAAAGGTGGTTTCCTCGCACTAGAAGAAATGGAGATCAGCAACAGCTTTATGCAAAAAGGTATCGACTTACTCGTTGATGGTCATGATGCAGAAGTTGTTCGAGCAGCACTACAGAAAGATATTGCTCTGACCGACGAACGTCATACCCAAGGCACAGGTGTATTTCGTGCGTTTGGTGACGTTGCTCCTGCGATGGGAATGATCGGTACGCTCGTAGGTCTGGTTGCCATGCTTTCGAACATGGATGACCCAAAAGCGATCGGTCCAGCGATGGCGGTAGCACTTTTGACCACCCTATACGGTGCGGTGTTATCAAACATGGTGTTCTTCCCTATTGCTGACAAGCTTTCTCTGCGTCGTGATCAAGAGACATTAAACCGCCGCCTAATTATGGACGGTGTGTTGGCGATTCAAGATGGACAGAACCCACGAGTTATCGATAGTTACCTGAAGAACTACCTCAATGAAGGTAAGCGCGTTCTTGAGATTGACGAGTAATTAGGGGGCTGTAATGGATGAAGATCAAAAATGTGATTGTCCGCCACCCGGTCTCCCGTTGTGGATGGGAACATTCGCTGACCTGATGTCGCTACTAATGTGTTTCTTCGTACTTCTGCTTTCGTTCTCGGAAATGGATGTTCTGAAGTTCAAGCAGATCGCAGGTTCGATGAAGTTTGCCTTTGGTGTTCAAAACCAACTTGAGGTGAAGGATATTCCCAAAGGTACCAGTATTATCGCGCAAGAATTTAGACCTGGTCGTCCCGAGCCAACGCCAATAGATGTCATCATGCAACAGACCATGGACATTACGCAGCAGACGCTTGAGTTCCATGAAGGGGAATCGGATCGCGCGGGGGGAACTAAGCGTGATCAAGGTAAACTAACCGGTGGTCAATCGCCAGAAACCTCAACACAAACAAATCAATCTTCGGAAGCTGAAATGCAGCAACAACAGCAGTCAGAAGCTAAGTCTCAAGAGATGGAGACCTTGATGGAAAGCATCAAGAAAGCGTTGGAGAGGGAGATTGAACAAGGTGCTATCGAGGTTGAGAACCTTGGCCAGCAAATTGTGATTCGAATCAGAGAGAAAGGAGCGTTTCCTGAAGGCTCAGCATTCCTACAACCGAAGTTTAGGCCGCTAGTACGACAAGTCGCTGAGTTAGTAAAAGATGTACCTGGGATTGTTCGTATCTCTGGGCATACTGACAATCAAAGACTTGATTCTGAGTTGTATCGCTCGAATTGGGATCTGTCATCACAGCGAGCCGTTTCTGTGGCTCAAGAGATGGAAAAGGTTAGAGGATTCTCACATCAACGTCTACGCGTTAGAGGGATGGCGGATACTGAGCCTGTTGCTCCTAATGATACAGATGCCAACCGCGCACTTAACCGCCGGGTTGAAATTAGTATCATGCAGGGTGAGCCTCTTTATAGTGATGAAGTGCCTGCCGTGCACTAAACCCCTTCACGACATAATGAACAAAAGCGAGCTGATGGCTCGCTTTTTTTGTCTTTCCAATCCGCTTAGGTGTATAATCTTGCGCCCTTAAAGTGAGCTCATACTCTTAAAACTGACCAATAAGAGAATTCAATACGTACTTTTATTTGGTTGTACAGTTATGGTGAGTGTCACTCATTGTTGATTGCGAAACTAACCTGCGAATTAGACTATGAAATTTATTGTAAAGCCCCATCCAGAAATTTTTGTAAAAAGTGAATCTGTGCGCAAGCGCTTCACAAAGATTTTAGAGTGCAACATTCGTAACATCGTTAAGAGCCGTACGGAATCAGTCGCGGTATTCAACCGTCGTGATCACATTGAAGTGACCTCTGAAAGTGATGAGTTTCACGCTGAAGTATTGGAAATCCTGACACATACGCCGGGTATTCACCACTCTCTTGAAGTGAAACAGACAGAATTCAAAGATCTGCACGATATTTACGAGCAAGTTCTTGAACTAAGCGGTGCATCGATCGAAAACAAGACCTTCGTGGTACGTGCGAAGCGTCGTGGTAAGCATGACTTTACTTCTATTGAGCTAGAGCGTTATGTTGGCGGCGGTCTGAACCAAGCGGTTGAGAGCGCGAGCGTGAAGCTACATAACCCAGATGTAACGATCAAGATTGAAGTATCTAATGACAAACTAAACCAAGTATTGGCTCGTCATAAAGGTCTAGGTGGTTTCCCTCTAGGCACACAAGAAGACGTACTAAGCCTGATTTCTGGTGGCTTCGATTCTGGTGTTTCTAGCTACCTACACATCAAACGTGGTTCAAAAGTACATTACTGCTTCTTTAACCTAGGTGGCCCAGCTCATGAAATCGGCGTTAAGCAGGTTTCTCACTACCTATGGAATAAATATGGCTCTTCGGCAAAAGTCCGCTTCATCTCTATTGATTTCGAACCAGTAGTGGCTGAAATTCTAGAGAAAGTCGACGATGGCCAAATGGGCGTGATCCTGAAGCGTATGTTTATGCGTGCTGCGGGTATGGTCGCTCAAAGAATGAAGATCGAAGCATTGGTGACCGGTGAAGCGCTAGGTCAGGTATCTAGCCAAACACTGACTAACCTACGCCACATCGACAACGTAACCGATACATTAATTCTTCGTCCGCTTATCAACTGGGATAAAGAAGACATCATCAATCTTGCACGTGAAATCGGTACAGAAGACTTCGCGAAAACAATGCCAGAATACTGCGGGGTTATCTCTAAGAAGCCGACAGTGAAAGCGGTGAAAGGTAAGCTAGAAGCCGAAGAAGAGAAATTCGACTTCAGCATTCTTGAGCAGGTGGTTCAAGAAGCCCGCATGATGGATATTCGTGACATCGCGAAAGAGTCTGAGCAAGCCGCTCCAGAAGTTGAGCAAGTACAAGCCGTAGAAGAGCACGCAATCGTATTGGATATTCGTAGCCCTGAAGAGGAAGACGACAGCCCACTAGAAATCGATGGCGTTGATGTTAAACACATCCCATTCTACAAGCTGGGTACGCAGTTTGGTGATTTAGACCAAACTAAAACATATCTACTGTACTGTGACCGTGGTGTGATGAGCCGTCTGCAAGCGCTTTACTTGCAAGAACAAGGCTTCAACAACGTGAAGGTTTACCGACCATAATCGTGTTGTAACCCAGATAGCCATGAAAGCGCAAATTGAGAAATCAGTTTGCGCTTTTTTCGTTTTAGCACGCGCAAAATTTATCTTTATGAAGTGATAAGATTGAACTCAATCGCACTCTTTGGAACTTGTATTGATATAACGATAATTAATCCGAAATAAGGAAGAACGAGTGAGATTGCTGCCAGTTTTTGAAGAGGATGGAAGATGAGATATTTAGATAAAAAAACACCGCCTAATAAGGCGGTGTAAGAAATTTGACAGACAGGTCAAAATAAATACAGGAAGTATCTGTTTTGTCACAGGGAGTTGTAAACAAAACATCATGGTAGAAATCTACCTAACTCGAAATACGAGTTTGCAAACACAACATCGCAACAGCAAGCCAATTGATTCTAAAAAGAATCAAGCCGTTCAGGCTCGCGTTGCGGGATGAAATATAGAATTTATCTGGCTGTTCGACAACGGACATTTTATAATGTTTCAGATAAAAAAAACTAATCCTACTTGAGGTCCCATAATGTCTCGCAGATTGCCTCCGTTGAATTCACTTCGCGTTTTTGAAGCGGCTGCTCGCCATCTTAGTTTTACTCGTGCGGCTGAAGAGCTATTTGTTACACAAGCGGCTGTAAGTCACCAGATCAAAGCCCTTGAAGAATTCCTATCTTTGAAACTTTTCCGTCGTCGTAATCGCTCATTGTTGCTCACAGAAGAGGGACAAAGTTACTTCCTAGACATTAAAGATATCTTTACATCGATCGCAGAAGCGACCGATAAGGTATTGGAACGTAGCGAAAAAGGTGCGCTGACCATCAGTTTGCCACCAAGTTTTGCTATCCAGTGGCTTGTGCCTCGTTTGGCCGATTTTAATACCCAAGAACCAGATATCGATGTGCGTATTAAAGCGGTGGATATGGATGAAGGTTCACTGACTGATGATGTTGATGTCGCTATCTACTATGGTCGTGGTAATTGGCCGGGTTTGCGTGCCGATAAACTTTACCAAGAGTTTTTGATCCCACTTTGTTCACCTTCGTTACTTTTAGGTAACAAACCATTAGAATCTCTAAGTGACCTTAAATTACACACCTTGTTACATGATACCTCTCGTAAAGATTGGAAGCAGTTCGCTCGTCAACAAAATATTGAAGGCATTAATGTAAATCATGGTCCGATTTTCAGTCACTCAACCATGGTGCTTCAAGCGGCTGCGCACGGACAAGGTGTCGCCCTAGGAAATAACGTACTCGCCAAACCTGAAATGGAAGCGGGGCGCTTGATTGCGCCATTTGATGAGGTATTGGTATCGAAGAATGCCTTCTACGTGGTGTGCCACGAACAGCAAGCGGACATGGGACGTATTGCAACGTTTAGAGACTGGATGTTGGCAACTGCGAGAAAAGAACAAGAGGAAGTATTGGATGAGCCATTGGATAGCTGAGGGGCCTGAAAACGGACCACTTTTTATCTTTGCTCACGGTGCTGGGGCGGGCATGGAACACGATTTCATGACTGCCGTCACCAAAGGATTAGTTGAGCAGGGTATACGCGTGGTGCGTTTTAATTTCCCTTATATGGTTAAGCGAGCTGAAGACGGCAAGAAGCGTCCACCAGATCGTGCGCCAAAGCTGCTTGAAGCTTATGAAGAAGTGCTCACTCACTTTACCTCGCAGCCAATCGTGATTGGCGGTAAGTCGATGGGTGGTCGCATGTCGAGCTTACTCGCAGACAATGAGTTGGTAGCGGGCATTGCTTGTTTAGGCTTTCCTTTCCATCCTCCGGGTAAGCCAGAAAAATACAAAGGTGAACACCTTGCGGGCATTGAAAAGCCAACTCTAATTCTGCAAGGTGAGCGCGATACGTTCGGTAAGCGCGAAGAGTTCGATGGCTTTGCGCTGTCTGAGCAAGTGAAAGTGAGCTTTTTGCCAGATGGTGACCACAGCTTTAAGCCTCGTAAGAGTTCAGGCTATACAGAAGCCGGTAATATTGCGTCAACGGTAGATCAGTTGGCAGTATTTATTAAAGAGGTGTACGGTGAAAAGTAAGTGGTTACTCTCCTTTACAGGCATTTCTGGCTTAACCTCGGTGGCATTAGGTGCATTTGCTGCACATGGTTTGCAAGCGAAGTTATCGTCTTATTTACTTGGCGTATTTGAAACCGGCGTTTTGTACCAGTTCATCCATACTTTGGCTATCGCATTTTGTGCGATTTTGCTGTTGCTCAATTTGGGACAAAAAGCACAAAAGTATTTTTTCATTGCCGCGATTTGCTTTATCATCGGCATCTTTTGTTTTAGCGGCAGTCTTTACGCGCTGGCGCTGACGGGCATTAAATGGTTTGGGCCAATCACTCCGATGGGAGGATTCTTGTTCATGATCGGCTGGTGTCTGTTCTTTTTTGCTGCGTTTAATATCAAAGAGGTCTCCAAGTGAAACAACTAATGCTCTATTGCCGTTCTGGCTTTGAGAAAGAGTGTGCTGGTGAAATTCAGGACAAAGCGACACAGCTGGAAGTGTACGGCTTCCCTCGTGTGAAGAAAAACTCAGGTTATGTTGTCTTCGAGTGTTACCAAGATGGAGACGCAGACAAGCTAGCAAAAGGCTTAGACTTTAGCGCTCTGATTTTCGCTCGCCAAATGTTTGCTGTTGCGGCTGAGTTTGAAGCGCTACCAAGCGATGACCGTATCAGCCCTATTCTTGCTCAACTGTCTGAAATTGAAGATTTCCCACGTTGTGGCGATCTGCGCATTGAAACTCCGGACACCAACGAAGCGAAAGAGCTGTTGAAGTTCTGCCGTAAGTTTACCGTACCAATGCGTCAAGCATTGCGTGGTAAAGGTCTGATGTGGAGTAAAGACAACGCGAAGAAGCCAGTGCTTCATATTTGCTTTGTTGCACCGGGTCATTGTTACGTGGGTTACTCTTACCCAGGCAACAACTCGCAGTTCTTCATGGGCATTCCTCGCCTTAAGTTCCCTGCAGATGCGCCAAGCCGTTCTACGCTGAAACTGGAAGAAGCGTTTCACGTGTTTATTCCTCGTGAAGAGTGGGATGTGCGTTTAGCTCCTGGCATGTGGGGGGTTGATCTAGGTGCATGTCCGGGCGGTTGGACTTACCAACTGGTGAAACGTTCGATGTTTGTGCACTGTGTCGATAACGGCATGATGGCAGATAGCCTAATGGAAACGGGTCAAATCAAGCACCACATGGTGGATGGCTTTAAGTTTGAGCCAGACCGTAAGAACGTAACTTGGATTGTGTGTGATATGGTTGAGAAGCCTGCACGCGTGGCGCACCTGATGGGGCAGTGGCTGCTAAAAGGTTGGGCGAAAGAAGCGATCTTCAACCTTAAGCTACCAATGAAAGGTCGCTACGACGAAGTGTTGCAAGATCTTGAAAACCTAAAAATGTTCCTGATTGAGAATAAGGTGAAGTTCAAGCTGCAAGCAAAACACCTGTACCATGATCGCGAAGAAATCACGATTCACATTCAGTGTCTGTCTAATATATCACCACACTAAGCTAACGTTTCTATGTGGTAGAACAGAATCAAAAAAGCGCCTTATGCAGGCGCTTTTTTTTTGATCTCAAGTCGAGTCTCTATTCCGTTTTATTTGGCCCTGTAAAGCGAATGTCTTGCAGGTTAAAGCCGAGTTCGATATCGCATTTCAACGCAGCTACTTGCTTGCACAAACGTGCTGACTCAATGTGTTCGTTCAGCTTTTTACGGTACTTTGGCACCAGCTCTTCACTGGCGTATGCTGCTTCAATATCCTCAAACTGAGTCAGAATTTCTTTGGCAGCCTTTGGTCCCACACCAGGCACGCCCGGCACTTGGCTTGAGCTGATACCCGTTAAGCCCCAGTAGTCGGCAAGTTGACTTGGTTTTACGCCAAACTCTTTTTCGATAAACGGTTCATCCAACCAACGATGTTGAAAGTAGTCTCGAATTTGTAGAGTAGGGGAAAGCAGTTGGCAATATCCTTTGTCAGTGGAAACAATCGTCACTTTCTCACCGTGGCTGGCTACCTTGGTTGCCAGTGTCGCAACTAAATCATCCGCCTCATCACCTTCAGACAGCAATGAGTCGATACCTTGCTCCCACCACGCTTGTTGGATTGCGTCTAAACCTTGCATGAGTGGCTCTGGCATCGGCTTACGTTTTTGTTTGTAATCGGGAAGGATCTTCGCTCTCCAGCCACGGTCTTGTTCGTGATGATCAAATACTGCGATGATGTGGGTTGGCTGCGCTTCAGACAGGATGCGAGTCAGCGTTCTGCCTGTTGTGGTAATGGTTCTTGCTATGTCAGTAGGATCGGGTTGTGCAGAGTGCACGCGGCGGATCAGGTTGAGAGCATCAATAATAACAAGATGAATAGACATAATGACTTAGCAATAAAAAAGGGGCGTAATGCCCCTAGTGTAACCAAAGCTGAGTTATCTATCGACCACCATTTTCTTGATGGGCAATTCGATAGCAAGGCTCATAAGCTGTTTTACCTGGTAGTTTCATGCGGTGTTGGTCAACAAAGTCCTTCAATAGCTTATCGAGTTTTTTCATCAATACAGGATCACCATTGATGGTAAATGGGCCTTTGCGTTCGATTTCTCTAATCCCTTCAGCCTTGACATTACCTGCTACAATGCCAGAAAACGCTTGTCGTAGGCTAGCGGCTAACACTTGAGGTTGCTGATTGATGTTCAAGTTTAGGCTTGCCATAGCATCATGAGTTGGCTCGAATGGCAGTTGGAATTCGGGTTCAATTTTCAGAGACCAGTTAAAGCTGTAGGCGTCGCCTTTCTCTTTACGATGCTGACGGACGTCTTCCATTGAACGCTTCATTATACGAGCAACTTCTGCAGGATCATCAATCACAATTTGATAGTGTTTCTGACCTTCTTCGCCAAGGGTATCAGCTATAAAGGCATCGATTGAGCGGAAGTAGGCTTCGCTCTCTTTCGGGCCCGTCAGCACGATTGGCATTGGATGGTCGGCATTTTCTGGGTGCATCATGATACCCAAGATATACAGTAGCTCTTCGGCGGTACCAGGACCACCAGGGAAGATGACAATGCCATGCGCCATACGAACGAAGGCTTCAAGACGTTTCTCGATATCTGGCATGATGACCAGTTCATTGACGATTGGGTTTGGTGGCTCGGCTGCAATGATTGATGGCTCTGTCAAACCAAGGTAGCGTTGGTCTGTGTAACGCTGTTTGGCATGACCAATTGCAGCGCCTTTCATTGGGCCTTCCATCGCGCCAGGACCGCAGCCCGTGCAGATATTCAGTTCACGCAGGCCAAGCTCGTTACCCACTTCACGAGTGTATTGGTATTCGGTAGCATTGATCGAGTGACCACCCCAACACACTACTAGGTTTGGCTCGATACCAGGAGTCAGAGCGCCGGCATTACGCAAGATGCCAAATACGAGGTTGGTAATGTGAGTGGCATTGGTAAGGTTAAGGCGTTGGTTGTCCGCTAAGTGCATGTTCACGTATACGATGTCGCGCAATACAGAAAACAAGTGTTCTTGAATACCTTTGATGATCTCACCGTCAACGAACGCGTGCTCTGGTGGATTGGTGAGTTCAAGTTTGATCCCTCGCTCACGTCGAACCACATTCACATCGAACGATAGGTATTTGTCCAATAACTCTTTTGAGTTATCGGTATGACTTCCCGAGTTGAGGACAGCGAGCGTACAGTTGCGATAGAGCTGATAAAGGTCACTGGATGCTGTTTTTTTAAGACGTTCAACTTCGAGTTGTGATAGCAAATCCATGCTACCTGCGGGGCTTATATGGGTAATCATAATGCCTCCTTGCTAATGCTTTCTTCTAAGGGTAGGAACCAAGCCACTTAATTCACTTATACGTTTTGTTTTACTTAGCGGTTGGCAGTTATTGTTTTATAGCGTTTAAACAGCTTAGCAGACAAGTAGAGAAGAAATGTGATAACTCTTTGAAATTTGAAGGCTATATAGTAAAACAGACAGCGATAGCAGTCTGTTCGGTGTTTTTTTGAACAATTGGTTAGTTCCAACTTACTTGGTTGGTGCCTCTTTGTTTCGTCTCTTTTAGCATCCTGCCTAATCGATCCAACACGTATTCAGGGCTATCTGACTCTTTAAAGCTGGTTGATACGGCAGTCAGCGTAATCATGATGTTTTGTTCTCGGAACTTAAACGGTAGTTGGCTCACATCTCGTTGGATCTGCTTGAGTAAATCAAGCGTGTATTCTTCGCTTTGATCAGGGATCAACAAGATAAATTCTTCTCCACCAAAGCGTCCGACAGTATCGGTATCGGAGATGCGTTTTCTCATCGTGCGAGCAAGGATCTTCAATGCCTTGTCACCTGCTGTGTAACCATAGCTATCATTAACCGCTTTGAAGTTATCGACATCAAACAGCACGACGCGCAGATTTTGTTGAGAGCGAATCCAGCGACGGTATTCTAATTCCAAGCGATCATTAAATGCTGCTCGGTTGTACACCTTAGTCAGTGGATCTAGCAGCATACGCTGAGCCTGATCTTCCAATCGACGACGATAATCTTGGGTAGTCTCGAATACGGCTTCAAGCTGGTTTTTACTGTAGCTTAGGCGTTCTTGAAGAGCCTGCTCACGCTCTTCTGTCATTTTTAACCTTTCAGTTAATGAAGCGATTTGAGCCAGTAATGGTGACATGTCAGCTTTGAGTGCTTCCAGTTCTGCAGCTTGATCGAGCGTCGTTTTAGTTCGATCCACTAACGAAGAAAGCTCTGAATTTAGGTCCTGTCGGTGCTCAAAATAGGTTTGGTGTTGATCGACATTTTGATGTGCTGTTTTTAAATTGGAAGAGAGGGAAGTATTCAGCTGATCGAGGAATTGCTCAGAAGACTTACGCTCAAATTTGGTTGCTTCAATAACCAGTTTTAGTGTATTCAACGTGAGTTCAATTAGTGACTCTGCGTTTACACCTAGCAGAAGCTTAGCTCGAATATCGAGTAGTTGCTCTCCAGATTCACCTTCAAAGTCTAGCTCCGTAATCGTGTATTGCAGATCAGAAGCAAGACACTCTAATTGTGACTTATCAGGCGAGTTTTCGAGTTCACCTAAATTAAGACGTGAGTTAGAGGTAATTATTTTAAGTGCGCGTTCGTAAATGCTGAGAAGCTTTACTGCTTGGTCCACTTTTTTACCAGCATAAACCTCTGAAAAGCTCATCAGATTACGTAGTTCACGTTTGAGTTGCGCAGGCAAACCGGTGATTCGCTGAAGCGTTTCACCACTGTGCTTTATCTGCTCATCAAGATAACTGTTTTGTTTTTCCATCGCCATAGACTGTTGTTTTAGTAGTCGTTCTAATATTGCAAGGCGGGGAATCAGTGAGCTGATATCTGTTTGGTGTTCTAATTCTCGCTGAATTTCAAGCAAGTAGTTTGTGACTTGCGTGCTTGAACCCTGACATGCAGAGGTCAATGATGCCACAACTCGCTTCAGAACTTGCTGCTCTCGCTTAAATTTGAGCGAAGTATCACGATGTGCCAGCCTGAGTTGGTCGAGTTGACAACTCAGCTGATGAAGCTGCGACTGAATATCGGATTCCAAGATTCCCATGAAAAAACTGTGGCTAAGTCCATGTACTAATGACAATTAACTGATAATAACAAAAAACTTTATAGCGTCATTAGGTATCGTGTTTAACCGCTGTTTAATTACCCACTTTTTAATATTTTTTTGAGGTTGTCCTCATTCTGGTACGAAGAGTGGATCTTTATTAGCCCTTGGTTTATAGCGTGTTGGCATGCCGTACGTATGTCACCAGTTGCAAAGCTTGCCGCTGGTGCATTGTCGATGGCTTTCAAAAATACCCAGTGACTTGCTTTGTCTTTTAAGCTGACCTCTCGGGCAATGTGTGTGGCCAATAGCAGCAGATCAAGCAATTCTTCATCGTTGATTGCGGTATAAGCCCGAGGTAAAAATGGGTAGTCACTGATGCCCATACGGATAATTCTATTTACATTGTGCTGCTCTGCGAATTCATCTACCCAGCTTTGGAATTTCTCAAAAGTGGCTTCTGCGGAAGCGTCACGATCAGCATTTGGTTCGATATATAGCAGGTTTGCATCAGAGAAGTGGTACAAACGAGTCGGTTTGTTAATGCGCTCCGCTAAGAATTCTCCGAATGCGCGTTCTAGCTCCAAACCTGCTTTGTAGCCGTGCTGAACGTACATACTGCGTAAGAATGGTAAATCGATCATCACAAAGCGTAAGCGGTCGTTGAGAGGTTCGTGGATTAACTCTCCCATTTGCCATTGCTCGAAAGTCTCGCTGGATTTTTGCAGTGAGCGCGATAGTTTGACGTTGAGCATACGTAAGTTGCGCAAGCGTGAACGTGAGTGGGTAAATAGATCGTTGCGCAGTTTCTCTATTTCATTCGTTTGGCGTTGCATGATTACGCCGCGACGCATAATAAACAAAAACATCACCAGAACAGTGATAAACAATGCGAATGATATTTTCTGGAACTTACGATGCTCCATTTCTACTTGAGCCAAGCGATCCGCTTGGCCTACATAGTGGATGCTTTGTTCGGCAAATTCTTTTTGCTGGCGGAAGGCATCCTCACTGATCTGGTTAAGTTGCTTTTGCTCTAAGCGAACTAAGCTGGTGTATTTTTTGTACGCTTGCAAAGAAAGTTGATATTCGCCAGCTTGCTCATAACCTAAACCTAACAATCGGTATGACTGTTGTTTGATGAAGCCAGTATCGTCCTGCGCTATCTCAATGAGGTCGAGGGCTTTCTGGGCATTATTTATCACATTTTTGCTGTCATTTTGGTGATACGCAAGGCCAGACTTAAGCAATGACGCTTTCGCTTCCAAATGAGGTATCTTTGCGTACTCGAGTAAATCTAAAGAGCGATCGAGGTATTGTTCTGCCAGCGCATAGTTGTAAAGTTGAAGATAAGTGGCGGCAAGGCTGAGACGGAGTTTAATGATGCGTTCAATATTTTTTGCGGTGCTGTCATGGTCCAGAACATTGAAGTAGTGAACGAGGGCAAGATTGAACTTACCTTGATAGAAGTAAACATCACCCATTTGCTCAAGAACATCCGCTAAAATAGGTGAGTTTGGGTAGCTATCATAAAAGTCAGCAGCTTGCGAAAGGTACTCTATGGCCTTGTCGTAGACTCGTCTCTCACGAAATAGACGCGCTAGTAGTCGGTTTACTTTTGCAAGACGTGCGCCGTTATCACTTTCAATCGATTGCCAATAACCGAAAAGTAGCTCTGATAACGCTAAGTTGTATTTTTTGTAGTTGAGATAAAACTCGCCAACGGCAGTATGGTAGTCAATTAATGTGATGTCAGAACGGTTATCGGCCAGCATGTTTTTGGCTTCTGTATACCAGCGTTCGGCCTCGACAAAATTGCCGCTGTGGGATGCGAGTAATGCTCGTTGCATCACCAAACGGTATCGTACACTGTCGGTGCGCTGTAAAACGGGGTTAGCTTGTTCAATCTGCTGTTCGACTTGAGCGAGTTTATCTTCCGCCGCCGCGTAGTTTTTATCATTCATCCATAACATTTGGTTGCGCATGAGCTGCACATCTAGATTTAGGTAGGGAAGTTGATATTCGATGGCGAGTTGTTCAGCTTCGTTTAGATTGTCGATGGCTCCCTTAATATTGCCCATAGCATAATCAGCTTGCGCGATGATTTTATGTGCTTCAATGGTGCTGCTAGGAGTGCGAATACTACGATCAGTTTCTTCACGTGACATTGCAGAAGGGCTACCGTTTTCTTTTCGGTCAGTCAGTTCACGTTGTAAAAGGTAGTTTTTGGCGACTTGTTTGGCTTGTGAAGGTTCAATCTCAGCTAATTGCTGAGCTTCATTAAGCAAAGTAGAAGATAAAATGGTCGCGTGAAGTGGCTGCGCTAACCATAAGCAAAGAAAGCCAATCAGCCTGAATAGACGCGAACTGTCCCAAAACATCCTTTTCGTTCCCTCGAACTGTGTCGTAATGTACGTATTTTTGAATAAGCAATAGTAGAGAAAAACGCCCAGCAATCCAACAGATAGCTGGGCGTTTTTGAGTATTTAAGCAATTAGTTTTTGAGTGTGGAACTCAAGCACTTTTAATTATCTACTCAGGTTACTGACGCGCCATGCGGTTATTGTGTGCTGGCTTGTCTTGTTCCGTTGAGCGGTAAGGGTTGATATCCAAACCTCCGCGGCGAGTGTAACGCGCGAATACCGTTAGTTTCGTTGGTTGGCAATACTTCATTAAATCAGTGAAAATACGCTCAACACATTGTTCGTGGAACTCGTTGTGTTCACGGAATGAAACGAGGTAACGAAGGAGCTTTTCATGATCAAGCTTAGCGCCTTGGTAGCGAATTTCTACGCTGCCCCAGTCAGGTTGGTTGGTGATCAGGCAGTTTGATTTAAGCAAATGGCTGTGGAGAATTTCTTCTACTTGCTCTTCACCTGCTGCGCCTTCAAGCAGTGCTGCGTCAAAATCGTAGCTGGTGATTTCGATGTCTTGGTCGTCAATACACTCACCTTCCATCGTTACGATTGGTTGGTTGGTGTAGTGGTTAACTGGGTTTACTTCCACAAGTACCGCTTCGCCTGCACATGCCGATAGATCTTGCGTTAGACGCTCAGTCACTTCTTCCCAAGTAGCAAAACGGGTTTGGTTGTAGCTGTTTAGGTACAGTTTGAACGACTTTGATTCAATCAAGTTGGCGCTGGTCGCTGGAATGTACACTTCGCCAACCGCCACTTGAGGCAAGCCTTTGCTGTTTAGCCAAGATAGCTCGTATAGAGTCCAGATGTCATGGCCTAAAAACGGTAGGCTGTCACCAAGCTCTAAGTCATCTCGGTTTAGGCTGCGAGGCACAGGTTGCAGTAAGCTTGCATCGTATTGGTTTGCGTACTCGGTCTTTTTACCAAGCGTCAGGCCGGCCAGCTCTTTAGCGTCAGAATATTTGCTCATACTTTGTGGTCATTTTCGATTAGAATGACGAGAATTTTACTGAATCCGCTGATTAATTGCCATCCGGCAGACACCGCGACCTGATAAATATCAAACCAGGAGACCTTCATGACCCAATCCGTTCCTCAGGCTCTACAGGATTTTAGCCTGCGCTACCAACAAGCTTGGCAAGACGAGCACAATGAACTGCCACGCAGTGAAGAGCTTGCTGATCTTGTTTCTCCATGTGTAGAAGAGAAGCGCGATGGGGCAGTACTGTGGAAAGCATTCCCACGTGAAGAAATGGCGGATTTCACTAACGTTGAGAACGCAATTGAGTTGACACTGCACGAAGACATTAAGCTTTTCTACGGCTCTCAATACAGCGCGGATATGGACGCGACTTGGCAAGGTAATGAACTGACGCTGCTGCAAGTGTGGAGTGACGATGATTTCACTCGGCTGCAAGAGAACATCCTTGGTCACCTTGTGACCCAGCGCCGTTTAAAGCTAAAGCCAACAGTATTTATCGCTGCAACGGACGCAGAGCTGGATGTGATTTCAATCTGCAACCTAACTGGTAATGTGATTCTTGAGCGCTTGGGTTCAGATAAGCGTGACGTACTAGCAGAGACGCTAGCGGAGTTTCTAAGCAAACTTGAGGCAGCGGTGTAATCATGTACGTTGTTGAGTTGCAGTTTGAGTGTTTTGATAACACCACCGTAAGCGCGGTTGATAAAGCGATTAATGGTCTGATGGATGCGTTGCGTTATAACGGTCAGGTGCTTGGACGTGAGTTCCCTATCGTAATGGGTGACGGCGAGTTTTATGTTCGTGTGGTTTGCCCAGAACAAGACAGTTTACACCCGCGCTACCATTCTGACTTCGTGAAGGTATGCATGAACCGCTTGTCAGAAGCGTCACTGTTGGCACCGAAAATGCGCATGTTGGGTCGTGATTTAAATTCAGAAGAAGCGGCTGAAGAAGAAACACCAAGCTGGCAAGTGCTGTACACCACATACGTGCATACTTGTTCTCCTCTGCGCAGTGGCGAAACACTGTTGCCAATCCCTCTTTATCGCAACGGCGCGACACTGAATGGCGACCACAAAGCGGTAGTGAAATGGCAAACTGAATGGCAAGCGTGCGATGAAATTCAAATGGCGGGCGGCTGCCGTGCTGAACACGCTGCACTGCATGAAATCTGTGATGCTGACAGTGTGCTGTTCCGCCGCGGTTGGGACTTACGTGGTCGTATCGAATACATCACTAAGATTCCGACATACTATTACCAATATCGAGTTGGTGGTGAATCACTTGAAGCGGAAAAATCACGTAAGTGTCCAAAATGTGATGGTGACTGGTTGCTCGACGAACCGCTGCACGACATCTTTTATTTCAAATGTGATGATTGCAGAATTGTCTCCAACATCTCTTGGGATCACATAAAATAGTTCATTTTTAGAAGCTGGCATTTATGCCAGCTTTTTTTTATCCCGTACAAATGAGAGGTGGTTGCTTAATTGGTTTTTCATATTATTTGCGGTATCAATACGTTGTTTTGAAGTCATTTTTTTTGAGGATACTTCTCATCCCCTAGTTTGTGACCTGTGTTCATGTTCAAAGAAAAATGTAACGCATCTGCATGATTTGTAAGCATTGAAACGTTTGCTTCTCAAAAATTTCAAATAATATCCCTATCCTATTTAAGGTTTTGGGAAGAGGGCCCCTTCCGAAAATATATAAAAATAATCTGGAAGGAATTGAAATGACTTTATTTAAAAGAAGCTTAGTCTGTATCGCCGTAGTCAGTTTGATGGCTGGCTGTAACGATGATGAAACAAAATATGTAGATGTACCGTCGGATTACAGTCCGGTTGTCGCAGAGGGTAAAACGCTAACTAACACGCCTGATATGGTGGTAAAAGGTGAAGCGACGCAAGCTGATGAAGTGACGATCGCCATCGCAGCAACATCGGATTTACACGGTCGTTTATTTGGCTTTGACTACGCGTTGAATGCGGAAGACGATGACGCAGGTGTCACTCGTGTAGCGACCTTACTTACAGATCAAAAAGCCGCTCATCCAAATATGATCCTGATTGATATTGGTGATACGGTTCAAGGTAACTCTGCACAGCTATTCAATGACGATCCAACTCACCCAGTGGTAGAGAGCATGAACTCTCTGGGCTTTGACGTGTGGGTACCAGGCAACCATGAATTCAACTTTGAGCGTTCGTTTATCGATCGTAACTTAAATCATTTTAATGGTGCGGTGCTGTCATCTAACATCAAATGGGAAAGCAACGATGTGAACTACATTCGTGCGTTCCAAATGTTTGAAGTCGAAGGGGTGAAAGTGGCGATCGTTGGTCTAACACCATCAAACGTGCCTAACTGGGAAGCATCTGCGCCGGATCACTTCAAAGGTTTGAAGTTTGAGAACGAATTGGATGCAACCAAAGAAGCCGTTGATCAGTTAGTTGCTGAATACAACCCAGATGTGATTGTTGGTGCACTTCACCTTGGCCGTCAAGAAGATGGTGGCGTGGGTGTTTATAAGATTGCTTCAGCAATGGCGGATAAATTTGATGTCATTCTAGCGGGCCACGAACACGCAAACTACATCGAGCAAGTAAATGCAGATGGTACGGTTACGCCAATCAGCAAAGCAACGTCAGAAATTGGTGGTGATAATTCTCTAATCGAAGACAAAGCTAAATCTGGTGAGTACAACCAAGAAAACCGTACCCAAAGCGTGAAAATCATTGAGCCAGGTAAATGGGGTGCTTACCTTGCGAAAGCTGAGATTGAGCTGAAAAAAGTTGATGGCAAGTGGACCATGGTGGACACAACATTAACCAATATTGGCACGAAGAAAGTGGAAGAAGATAAAGCGGTACAAGCGAAATTCCAATACGTGCATGATATCTCAGTTGAAGATGCGACGCGTGAGCTCGGTCGTGTGATTGGTAACTTTACGCCAAGCGCAACAGGCTTCCAAGATGAAGCGACGGCGACAGACTACAGCTACACCGCAGAGCGTCTGTACTCGACTATTCACCTTGCTAAAGTGGTTGATACACCATTGATGGATGTGATTAACCAGATCCAAATGCAGCAAATTGAAGCGGCTGTGGGTGAGGGTAAAGGGGCTGTTGTATCTGCAGCATCACTGTTCTCTGATCAATCTAACCTAATTGATAATGAAGTCTACACCAAAGGTAAGTCGACCAATTTGTACAAGTACGATAACACTTTGCTTGGCGTAGAGATGACAGGTGCGAACCTGAAACGTTTTATTGAGTGGTCTTACTCTTACTTTAATCAATACAAGCCGGGTGATATTACCGTATCGTTCAAGAAAGGCGCACCAGCTTATCTATACGACCAGTTTGATGGTGACATCGAGTTCACGGTAGATTTAAGCAAGGAATCACTTGAGCTAGATGAGAATAATGCGGTGACTAACGAAGGTAACCGCGTGAACATCACCAGTATCGGTGGCGAGCAGTTTGATCCAAATGCGACTTACAAAGTGGCGATGAACAGCTACCGCTTTGGTTCGCAAATTCAGAAGTTTGGTTGGGCAGACAAAGATGACGTGTTCTACGATTCTGTGAATGAGCCAGTTTACGCAATTCGCGATATGTTGACCGCTTATGTTGAGAAGAACAACGGAATTGATGTCGCTGATTTCAGTGGTAATGTTGGCAACTGGGCATTCACTCAATACCAGCCAAGCGGTGAGATCACAGTATTGCGTGATGGTGAAGGCAAAGCGCTTTGGGAGCAATTGAAGAACATGGAAATCTGCGTCTCTATTGACTTAGAGAACCCGAAATACCCAGCGATTGTTAAGTCTGTGAACATCAATGATTCATCAAGCTACTTTGTTAACCCTAACAAAGATGCGGCGACCATTGATGAGAAAGTGGCAGGCTGTAATCCAGCTCATTAACCCTGCATGTGGGCGCGGTAATCGATACCGCGCCTAATTTTGCTCACCTAACGCAATAATGGTTTGAGTGAGTGATGTAGAAGAGTGCTTCATGATCAAAAAAATCTATAACCGTTGGGGTTTCACCCTACTTATTATCCTTGTCTCCACACTTATCTTTCAGTTTTCTTCTTCGTGGAGTGAAGATTTCCGTCCTAAATCGCGCCAGAAGCAAGAGTTTGTTGAAGCAACTGTCACGCGTTCGATTTCAAACCATGTTGCGCCTGATCCGCTCGTGCCGGATGTGATGACAGGTAAACAAGTCTTCATGGCAAAAATTCTTGAAGGAGAGAGCGAAGGCTTAGAGGTGGAAGTCACCAATCCTCTTAGTCGCCAGCACAACGTATATGTCAGTGAAGGTGATACCTTCATCATGATGATCCGCGAAACCACCAATGGTACCGTTTATTGGGCGTATAACCACAAACGCTCAGACGCAATTTACCTTATGCTTGCGCTGTTTTGTGCGCTGCTGCTGAGCTTTGGTAAGAAAGAGGGCATCAATTCGATGGTCGCGCTCTATTTCACTGCTGCCTTGATCGTTGGCGTATTGGTACCAAGTATTTTTGCGGGTTGGAATCCGATGTTGGTCAGTATCTTATTGATGGTGGTGATCATCGTGGTCAGCTTTATTCTCGTTTCTGGCTATAACCGGAAGAGTTTGTGCGCCATGGGCGGCACGTTATTGGGTGTGATAGCTGCGGGTGTAATGGCGCAGTGGTTTGGCGAAATGGCCCACTTGTCGGGTATTTACCTCGACAAAGGCGAAGACGTGATTTACCTCACCTCAGTGAAAATGGGTATTCGTTGGTTAATGTTCGTGACCATTGTCGTCGCGGCGCTTGGCGCGGTTATGGATGTCGCGATTTCGATTGCGTCGGCGTATGCGGAGCTGCAACAAACCGATCCGAAACTAAAACCAAAACAGTTGGTTAAAGCATCAATGAACATCGGTCGAGACATCATGGGCACCATGACCAACACTTTAATCTTGGCATTTGCTGGTGGCTCGTTAACGACCATCATGATGGTGTGGGGGCTTAATATGCCCGCTAGCCAGTTTATGAACATGCCGCTGGTGGGGTTGGCGGTAGTGAATGCGTTGGCGGGTAGTGTGGGGATTGTGCTTACCATTCCATTTACGGCATTTTTAGCGCCTTATGTGTTCAAACATCCTCAAGTGGATGCGAAGGCTGAACAGGTGAAAAAGAACATCAAGGAAGACGAAGTTCAGTTGTTCTAAGTATATAATTAAAACAGATGCAAAAAGGGCGCTCCGATGAGCGCCCTTTTTAGTATTTAAGTTTTGTAGAAAGAGGGGATTACCAACCTTTAACTACGCCACCTTTGAAGATGTCTTTCGCAGCTTCGTAAACTTCATCTGTTTGGTATGCTTTCACGAAGTTTTGTACGTTAGCTGCCTGAACGTTGTCTTCACGAGCAACGATTAGGTTTACGTATGGAGACTCTTTGTCTTCAACGAAGATGCCATCACGCTCAGGAGTCAGGTCAATAGAACTTGCGTAAGTGGTATTGATGATAGAAACCGCAACGTCATCTAGAGAGCGTGGAAGCTGTGCTGCATCTAGCTCCACGATAGTGATATTTTTCGGGTTACCTACGATGTCACGTACCGTTGCTAATAGATCAACGCCATCACGTAGCTCGATCAGACCTTGTTGTTCAAGAAGCAGAAGAGAGCGACCTAGGTTAGTTGGATCGTTTGGAACCGCGATACGTGCGCCTTCTTCGATCTCATCCACTGATTTCACTTGCTTAGAGTAACCAGCTATTGGGTATACGAAAGAGTTGCCAGCCGTTACTAGTTTGTAGCCTCGATCTTTAACTTGCTGATCTAGGTATGGCTTATGTTGGAATGCGTTTACGTCAATTGAGCCGTCATCCAGCGCAGCGTTTGGTGTTACGTAATCGGTAAAGGTAACCAACTCAACATCCAGGTTGTATTTCTCTTTAGCAACTTTTGCTGCGACTTCAGCAACTTGTGCTTCTGCACCAGCCATTACGCCAACTTTTACTTTGTTTGCGTCGACTTCTTTATCACCACAACCTGCAAGAACCAGTGCAGAAGCGGCGGTTGCAACAGTCAAAAGACTCTTAAGGCTAAATTTCATCTTTATCTCCTTATAATTGGTATTTTCAATTCTTATCTGTGGTCTACACGGCGTACGATGGCATCACCGATAGACTGAATAATTTGTACTAGAACAATCAGCATCACGACGGTTACTGCCATGATCACTACGTCGTAACGGTGGAAGCCATAACGGATAGCTACGTCACCAAGACCACCGCCGCCTACCGTACCCGCCATTGCTGAGTAGCTCACTAGCGTTACTAGAGTAATGGTTACTGAGTTAACAATAGTCGGCATTGCTTCAGGAAGCAGAACTTTTGTGATGATCTGTGTTGGCGTCGCGCCCATAGATTGCGCTGCCTCAACCAAACCTGATGGTACTTCCAGCAGTGCACCTTCGATCAGACGCGCCACAAATGGGATAGCCCCGATGGTTAAAGGAACAATCGCTGCTGTTGTACCGATAAAGGTACCAACCAACAGTTTGGTTACTGGAATAATCGCAACCATTAGTACTAGGAAAGGAACCGAGCGACCGATGTTAACGATGGCGCCAAGTATGCGATTGAGTTTGGTGTTTTCCAGCAAGCCACCTTTTTTAGTGGTGTGCAAAATTACGCCCAGTGGAATACCAACCGCAAAGCCAACGATGCCCGCAACAGCAACCATGTAAAGAGTTTCCCACGTAGCACCTAGAAGTAGGTTACTATTTAAGCTCAACCATTCAGAAATCGTATTAAAGGACATAGCCAAGTACCTCTACTTTCACGTTGTGCTCACGCAGGAACTCAATCGCTGCGTTATCGTCTTCTTCGTTGCCAAACAGTTCCGCAACCATCATGCCGAACTTCACGCCGCCAGCGTAATCCAGATCAGAGCTTAGGATACTCACGTCGATGTTGTACTTACGTGCGATTTGCGTCATCAGAGGGGCATCCACGGTTGCGCCAGTAAACTCTAGGCGAACCAATGGGTAGCTGTTTTCTACGCGCGTGGTTTGTAAGCGTGCTTGGTAATCTTCTGGGATAGAAAGATCCAAAGTAGAGCGAATGAACTCGTGTGCCAGTGCAGTTTTCGGATGGGCGAAGATTTCACCAACGGTGCCTTTTTCTACCAGCTCACCATCACCGATGATCGCCACTTCGTGACAGATGCTCTTAACCACTTCCATTTCGTGAGTGATCAGAAGAATGGTGATTTCGAGCTTGCGGTTGATTTCTTTTAGTAGTTCCAAGATGGACTGAGTCGTTGCAGGGTCCAGCGCGCTGGTTGCTTCGTCACACAGCAGCACGCTAGGGTCTGATGACAATGCACGAGCAATCGCCACGCGCTGCTTTTGACCACCACTTAGATTTGCTGGGTAGCTTTCATGTTTGTCTGCAAGACCAACGAGCTTAAGAAGCTCAGTCACTTTTGTTGTGATTTGCGCTTTGTCTTTACCTGCTAGCTCAAGAGGGAGTGCGACATTGTCGAAAACGGTGCGAGACGACAGCAGATTAAAGTGTTGGAAGATCATGCCGATGTTGCGGCGAGTTTCTCCCAATTGCTTTTTGCTTAATTTGGTTAGGTCAACGCCATCTACGATGATGGAACCCGAAGTTGGGGCTTCCAGCATGTTTACACAACGGATCAGGGTACTTTTACCCGCGCCCGATGAGCCGATAACACCAAAGATGGTGCCCTTCGCGATATCTAGGTTAATGTCCTTAAGGGCAAGAATTTCCTTACTGCCTTGGTAGAACACTTTATTGACGTTTTTTATTTCTATCATGTTTCAACCTGCACAGAGATACTGGGAACTTCGCTGTTAAAAACGGCTTTTAACAGGAGTAAATTTTGAACTCTATCTCAATTCTCAGTTGATGCTATGGGTTAAGCTGGTTTAAGTCAATAGATATTTTTACGTCTAGACGTCTAAATGTATGGATGTTCTGTTGGGAAAGTAAAACAGAGGTCGTTCAGCGGAAGTGAGCTTATAAGAGGGATACTCAAGATTTACCTATTCTCGGGTGACAAATCAACAGTTTTGTCACCTACTTACACCAATTAGATAGTGTGAGTGCTAATAAGGTATGTAATAATCTGATGAAACCGAGTAAATAGAGAAATACGTTTTGGCAAAACCTGCTGTTTTTATCGATCGTGACGGCGTGATCAACGTTGACCACGGCTACGTTCATGACGAACATGATTTTGAGTACATTGATGGTGTCTTTGAAGCGACGAAAGCGCTGAAAGATAAAGGCTACCTGTTGGTGCTTGTGACCAATCAATCCGGCATTGCACGTGGTAAATTCAGCGAAGACCGTTTCTTGTCTCTGACTCAGTGGATGGACTGGAACTTCGCTGATAATGGCGTTGAGTTCGATGGCATCTACTACTGCCCACATCATCCTGAACATGGCATTGGTGAGTACAAGCAAGATTGTGAGTGCCGTAAGCCAAAACCAGGCATGTTCATTTCTGCACGTGACTTCTTGAAGATCGACATGGAGAAATCTGTGATGATCGGCGACAAAGCCGAAGATATGATGGCAGCAGAAGCGGCAGGCGTTGGCACTAAGATTTTGGTTCGCACTGGTAAGCCAGTAACGGAACAAGGCGAAGCGATTGCAACGGTAGTATTAGATAGCATTGCAGACGTGCCTGCGTACCTAAACAAGTAATCTTCATTACTGATTGAGATAAGGGAAGCCGCTGCTTCCCTTTTGTTTGATTCCTTCTTTTAGTCTGAACACTTATGAGCAAAAAACTCACCATTCTTGATATCGCGAAATTGGCTGGCGTGGGCAAGTCGACGGTCAGTCGTGTGCTTACCAATGATCCCAAGGTAAAACCGCAAACGCGTGAGAAGGTAGAGCAAATCATTCGTGAATCAGGTTACGTGCCATCCAAATCGGCACAGTCGATGCGTGGTGGCAGTCAGAAAGTGGTTGGCGTGATCATTTCTCGTTTGGATTCACCATCAGAAAACCGCGCCGTCGGCACTATGCTCAACGCTTTGTACTCAGCAGGATACGACGTGGTGATCATGGAGAGCCAGTTCGATCGCGATAAAACCAACGAGCACTTGGACGTTCTTAAGCGTCGCAATGTCGATGGGGTGATCGTGTTTGGCTTTACTGGATGTGATGAGCTGGCGTTAGCGGAGTGGGGCAATCGCATTGTCGTGATCGCGATGGACACGCAAATGGTCTCCTCGATCAACTACGACAACCAAGGCGTTATCGATATGGCGCTCTCTCATCTGGAACAACAATCTATTTCTCGTATTGCCTACATTGGTGTTGATCCGGAAGACCGCACCACAGGTCTTGCTCGCCTAAATGCTTACCAATCTTGGTGCGAGCAAAAGCGCATCGAACCTCGCTTTCAAACCGGTAAGCTCAACCACGAAAGTGCTTATCAGCTGGTGGATCAAGTCCTTCAATCCGATACGCAAGCCATCGCTTGTGCCAGTGATACCATTGCTCTCGGTGTAATTAAACGTCTGCAAGAAGTAGGACGTGAAGATGTGGTGGTTACTGGTGTCGGTGGCAACGAATTACTTTCTTTTCTCTTCCCTAATGTCTTCAGCGTAGATCCAGGCTACTCTCATGCTGGTGAAAAAGCCGCTAACATGCTGATTAATCAATTAAATGGTGATGAGTCTGTGGTGCATTTTACCCAGCAGCCTATTCGTCATTAATCCACCTTTCGATGATCTGCTCTAAAATTATACTGTGATCATTCTCAATTAATGGGACTGTTCCCATTTTGTTTTTGAATGCGAAATGGCACTATTAAAATTATCAAATGGGAATGTTCCCATTATAAAAATAAAACGATGAATTGAATGTATCCAATACAGGGTGGACAAAGTTATGAGTAAGATTGCGCGTCAAGATGTACAGCGTCTTATTGAGCTGGTCGGGGGATCGGACAATATTGCCAGTGTAAGCCACTGCTTAACTCGCTTACGTTTCGTGTTAAATGACACTGAAAAAGCCGATACAAAACAGTTAGATGCACTGCCTATGGTGAAGGGCTGCTTTACCAACGCAGGTCAGTTCCAAGTAGTGATCGGCACGGAAGTCGATGAGGTATACAAGGTACTGATCGAGCTAAGCGGTAAAAGTGAAGCGAGTAAAGATGAATCTAAGAACGCCGCTCGTCAAAACATGAATATCGTTGAGCGTGGTATTTCCCACCTTGCAGAAATCTTTGTACCACTGCTACCAGCGATCATCACCGGTGGTCTGATTCTTGGCTTCCGTAACGTGATTGGCGACATCAAGATGTTTGATGGTCAAACACTAACGGAAATCAGCCAGTTTTGGGCTACGGTACACTCTTTCTTATGGCTAATTGGTGAGGCGATCTTCTTCTTCCTACCGGTTGGTGTGTGTTGGTCGACAGTGAAAAAGCTCGGCGGCACTCCGATTCTGGGTATCACATTGGGTGTCACTCTGGTTTCGCCACAGTTAATGAACGCCTATCTGATTGGTAAGCAAGTGCCCGAAGTATGGGATTTTGGCTTATTCGCCATCGAGAAAGTGGGCTATCAAGCGCAAGTGATTCCAGCGATGTTAGCCGGTATTGCACTGGCATTTATTGAAACCAATTTAAAGCGCATCATTCCGTCTTACCTTTACCTAGTGGTCGTGCCGTTTGTTTCTATCATTGTGTCTGTAATTCTTGCCCACTCTATCATTGGTCCATTCGGTCGTATGTTGGGTGACGGCGTTGCTTTCGCAGCAAAAGCAGCCATGACGGGTGACTTCGCAATGATTGGCTCAACCATCTTCGGCTTCTTATACGCGCCATTGGTGATTACCGGTATTCACCACACCACCAACGCGGTTGACCTTCAATTAATGCAAGAGCTAGGCGGTACGCCAATTTGGCCTCTGATTGCACTTTCAAATATTGCTCAAGCGTCTGCAGTAGTCGGCATCATTATCATCAGTAAAAAACATGGCGAGCGTGATATCTCAGTGCCTGCGGCTATCTCTGCTTACCTTGGTGTGACTGAGCCAGCGATGTACGGCATCAACTTGAAATACAAGTTCCCAATGCTGAGTGCGATGATCGGCAGTGCGATTGCCGCCGCTATCTGTGGCAGCGCAGGTGTGATGGCGAACGGTATCGGTGTGGGTGGTTTGCCGGGCATCTTGTCAATCCAACCACAGTTCTGGGGTGTCTTTGCTCTGGCGATGTTGGTGGCGATTGTTGTCCCGGTAGCGCTGACGCTTGTGCTGTATAAGCGTGCGCAAATGAAAGGCGAGTTAGAAACCGCTAGCGCGTAATTCAAACTGAGGCAGCGATTTGGCTGCCTCGTTTATCTCCTCAATTTTTTAAGATTTTTAAGTTTCCGTTTAATGGTAAGTGAGTGTTAGAAATGGCAATGACCAAGCATGATGAGAGCTGGTGGAAAACCGCAACCATCTACCAAATTTACCCAAAAAGCTTTTGTGACAGTGGAAGTAAAGGCACGGGCGACATTAAAGGGATCATTTCTAAACTGGATTATCTAAAACATCTTGGTGTGGATGCGATTTGGCTGACGCCGGTTTATCAATCGCCAATGATCGACAATGGTTATGACATTTCCGATTACTATGCGATCAACCCTGACTTCGGCACCATGCAAGATTTCGATACCCTGTTGGCAGAGGCTCATCAGCTGGGTATTCGAGTCATCATGGATATCGTGGTTAACCATACTTCGACGGAACACAAGTGGTTCCAATCGGCATTGGGTGATAAAAACAGCCCTTACCGTGATTACTACATCTGGAAAGATCCGGTTGATGGCGCAGAGCCAAACAACTGGCAATCTAAGTTCGGTGGCAATGCTTGGGCGCTGGATGAAAAAACAGGTCAGTACTATTTGCACTTGTTTGCTAAAGAGCAAGCGGACCTAAACTGGGAAAACCCGGTAGTGCGTGAAGAAGTGAAAGAAGTCATCGGCTTCTGGGCAGAGAAAGGTGTGGATGGTTTCCGTCTGGATGTCATCAACCTGATTTCCAAGCAGCAAGATTTTCCAAGTGATGATACTGGCGATGGTCGCCGTTTCTACACGGATGGTCCACGTGTGCACGAATACCTTCAAGAGATCAGTGAAGCCGTGTTCCAAAAATATGGCAGCGTGACGGTAGGTGAAATGTCTTCCACCACACTAGAGCATTGTCAGCAATACTCAGCGCAAGATGGCAAAGAGTTATCAATGGTGTTCAACTTCCACCACCTTAAAGTCGATTACCCAAATGGTGATAAGTGGACGAAAGCGCCGTTTGATTTTATCCAACTGAAACAGATCTTCAACCATTGGCAAACCGGCTTAAATGGCAGAGGGTGGGGCGCGCTATTTTGGTGTAACCACGACCAACCGCGTGTTGTAAGCCGATTAGGTAACGACGAACAATACCGTATAGAGTCTGCCAAAATGCTTGCGGCATCAGTACATATGATGCAAGGCACACCTTATGTTTACCAAGGTGAAGAGATCGGCATGACCAACCCGGGCTACACCGAAATCAGCCAATATCGCGATGTTGAAAGCACGAACATGTACGACATTATGGTTAATCGCGATGGCGTATCTCACGACGATATGATGGCGATTTTGGCGCAGAAGTCGCGTGACAATTCACGTACGCCAATGCAATGGAACAACGAGAAACACGCGGGCTTTACGGAAGGCTCGCCGTGGCTAGAGGTGGCTCAGAACTATTCTGAGATCAATGTAGAAGCCGCGATTGCCGATTTGAACTCGGTGTTCTACTTCTACAAGCGTCTGATTGAATTGCGTAAACAGGTTCCCGTAATCACCGATGGTCGTTATGAGGACTTACTGCCTGACCACAAACGTATTTTTGCTTACGCTCGTCAGAACGAAAAGCAAACGCTGCTGTGTATCAATAACTACTACGGTGAAGAGGTGGAGTGTGTGTTACCAGAGCGCTTTGATATGAGCAAAGCCAAGAATCTGCTTTCTAACTATCAGAATGCGACCAGTGCGATTGCTTCCAATCATCAAGTCCTGCGTCCTTACGAAACACGCATCTTGCTGATTGAATCTTAAAGGTAAATAAAAAATACCCCTAAGGATTTCGATCCTAAACAAAAGGCTTTGGAGTGCTCCCCAAAGCCTTTTATTTTTTCATCCTATGACCCGTAGCTTACAGAATAACGATGTGGTTTGTGATTCATTGCAAGTACAAGGTTCAGTGCGAAGGCGCCAAGAATCGATAAGCCGATCACCCAAGGTGTGACGAAGAAGAAAGACGCAAACAAGATACACGCGTCGATCGCCATCTGAGATTTCCCGACCGAAATGCCGAACTTGTCCTGAATGAATAGGCACAATACGTTGAAGCCACCCAAACTTGAGCGGTGGCGGAATAGGATCAGCATTCCCAAGCCCATCAAGAGCCCACCAGCTACGGCGCAGTAAATCTCATTGATAGATTCCAGTGAAATCAGTAAATACAGATTATCGGCAAAGATAGAAACCAAAGCACCAGAAATTGCACTGTTAATCGCAAAATGACGGCCAAAGCGTTTCCATGCCAGTAAGTAAAAAGGACAGTTGGCTAAAAAGTAAAGCACACCAAACGTAAAAGGTGTAAATTGACTAATAAGCAGAGCCAATCCTGTCGTGCCTCCGGTTAAGAGGTTGGCAGATTGGAGAAAGAAAACCCCTTGAGCTACCAAAAAGGTACCTGTAAGAATTGCCATCCAGTCTTCTTTTCTTGAGTGTTTTTCCATCGAATACGCAGTCGTTGATGATAAATCGGGCATGCATAGTAGTAAAAAGATGATCTTTTCGGTAGCTAGAGGGTAAAATTTGCGGTAAACCTATGTAATTGTTGTTTTACAGGGTGTAAAGCACAAAATTGACAGTTAGGGGATCATGGTTAAACGATTGCAACATCGTCATGATATTTCTTACTTGTCATCATGAAAAAACTGCATGAGAAAAATTGCAAATTTCTCTTTATGACCTAGATCAAATTATGTAAAATGCGCGCCATTAGCTCGACGTAAACGTTTGCGTTAGGTCGTTATTCAGTTTTTTTGCAACTTTCAGTACCAATCTGAGTCAGGAGATACAGATGCTTAAGCGTGATATGAACATCGCAGATTACGATGCGGAACTGTTCGCAGCTATCCAGGAAGAGACTCTTCGCCAGGAAGAGCACATTGAACTTATCGCTTCTGAAAACTACACAAGTCCACGTGTAATGGAAGCGCAAGGTTCTCAGCTAACGAACAAATACGCTGAAGGCTACCCAGGCAAGCGTTACTACGGCGGTTGTGAGTACGTAGATAAAGCTGAAGCACTAGCAATCGATCGTGCATGCCAACTGTTTGGCTGTGAGTACGCGAACGTACAGCCTCACTCAGGTTCTCAAGCAAACAGCGCAGTTTACATGGCGCTTCTAAACCCAGGTGACACAGTTCTAGGTATGAGCCTAGCACACGGTGGTCACTTAACTCACGGCTCACCAGTTAACTTTTCTGGTAAGCACTACAATGTGATTCCTTACGGTATCGACGAAGCGGGTCAAATTAACTACGACGAGATGGAACAGCTAGCGCTTGAACACAAGCCTAAGATGATCATCGGTGGTTTCTCTGCTTACTCGCAAATTGTTGATTGGAAACGCATGCGCGAAATCGCAGACAAAGTTGATGCTTACCTATTCGTAGACATGGCGCACGTTGCTGGTCTAATCGCAGCAGGTGAATACCCAACACCAGTGCCACACGCTCACGTAGTAACAACGACTACGCATAAGACACTTGCAGGCCCACGTGGTGGTCTAATCCTGTCTAATGCCGGCGAAGAGATGTACAAAAAGCTGAACTCAGCAGTATTCCCTGGTGGTCAAGGTGGCCCTCTAATGCACGTTATCGCTGGTAAAGCTGTAGCGTTCAAAGAAGCAATGGAACCTGAGTTCAAAGCTTACCAAGCTCGCGTAGTGAAAAACGCAAAAGCAATGGTTGGTCAATTCCAAGAGCGTGGTTACAAGATCGTATCTAACGGTACTGAGAACCACCTATTCCTAGTTGACCTAATCGACAAGGATATTACTGGTAAAGATGCAGATGCAGCACTAGGTGCAGCAAACATCACAGTAAACAAGAACTCTGTACCAAACGATCCACGCAGCCCATTCGTAACGTCTGGTATCCGTGTAGGTACACCAGCAATTACTCGTCGTGGCTTCACTGAAGAAGACGCGAAAGATCTAGCTAACTGGATGTGTGATGTTCTAGATAACATCGGCAACGAAGAAGTTATCGAAGCGACGAAACAGAAAGTTCTAGAGATCTGTAAGCGTCTACCAGTTTACGCGTAACCTTCTTCATAGACTGAGCCGATTTCGTTGTCGAACATACTCATTTGCTAGAAGCAAACTCCGTGTGTTCTCCTAGAGTTCGACCCATCTATTTCGAAAGTTCACCCAATTTAAAGGTCCTCATTTGAGGGCCTTTTTGTTTTTCTAGCGTATGGAAGTATCAGCTCAGAGTACGTTGAAAGCAGATTCCTGATATCGCCTAGGCTCTTCGGAATGACGCGCTTTGGGTTTTGAGAGACAGGTTGTTATGTGGAGGCTCAGGAGTATTTGAGTGGAAAACGAAAGAGGTTATTAGGTTTTGAATATACTTTGGATTTACTCAAGAGCCCAACTTCGTCATTCCCTACAAGCAAGGAACGAGCGGGATAGGGAATCTCTAATTGTCACTGTTGCTTAGAGCGCGTGTTGAAACGAGTAGGCTCTTCGGAATGACGCGTTTTTAGTTGTGAGAAATAGGTTTGTTGTGTGGAGGCTTCTGGGGGGAGTAGAAAAACGAAAGAGGTTATTAGGTTTTGAATATACTTTGGATTTACTCAAGAGCCCAGCTGCGTCATTCCCTACAAGCGAGGGACGAGCGGGATAGGGAATCTCTAATTGTCACTGTTGCTTAGAGCGCGTGTTGAAACGAGATTCCTGATATCGCTTAGGCTCTTCGGAATGACGCGTTTTTAGTTCTGAGAGACAAGTTGTTATGTGGAAGCTTGGGAGTATTTGAGTCGAAAACGAAAGAGATTATTAAACTCTGAATATGCTTCGGATTTACTCAAGAGCCCAACTTCGTCATTCCCTACAAGCGAGGAACGAGCGGGGTAGGGAATCTCTTGGTGTTACTACAGCTTAGAGCGCGCTGAAAGCAGATTCCTGATATTGCCTAAGCTCTTCGGAATGACGCGTTTTTGATTCTGAGACAGAGGTTTATTGTATGAATGACAGTGTTTTATGTTCGGCAGATACAAAAAAGGTTGGCACTCAGCCAACCTTTTCTCATCAAAACAAGCGAGCGCTTATTTCACTTCAATACCTTGAGCCTGCATATCAGCATGGTAAGAAGAACGAACGAACGGGCCACATGCCGCGTGCGTAAAGCCAAGCTCTAGTGCGATCTCTTTTAGCTCGTCAAACTCTGAAGGTGGAACGTAACGTTCTACTGGCAGATGGTGGCGGCTTGGTGCTAGGTACTGACCAAGCGTCAGCATGGTTACGCCGTGAGCACGAAGGTCTTTCAGTACTTCAACGATCTCTTCTTTTGTTTCACCAAGACCCATCATCAGGCCTGATTTAGTCGGTACATTTGGGTGCTGCTCTTTGAATTTTTGCAGCAGTTGTAGCGACCACTTGTAGTTCGCACCTGGGCGAGCTTTACGGTACAGACGAGGTGCCGTTTCTAGGTTGTGGTTGAAGACATCTGGCGGGTTGTCTTTCATTAGATCAAGCGCCACATCCATACGACCACGGAAATCAGGAACCAGAGTTTCGATCTTGATGTGTGGGTTCAGTTCGCGGATTTCGCGGTTACAGTTAGCGAAGTGTTCAGCACCACCGTCACGAAGATCATCGCGGTCTACTGAAGTAATCACTACGTATTTCAGCTTCATATCAGCGATGGTTTTCGCTAGTTTCTTTGGTTCTTCTGCTTCAACAGGGAGCGGACGACCATGGGCAACATCACAGAAAGGACAGCGGCGAGTACAGATCGCGCCTAGGATCATGAAAGTTGCCGTACCGTGGTTAAAACATTCAGCTAGGTTAGGGCAAGACGCCTCTTCACATACAGAATGAAGGTCATTCTTGCGCATTGCTGATTTGATGTCTTGAATACGTTGGCTGTCGGCTGGTAGCTTGATCTTCATCCAATCAGGCTTACGTAGCACTTCTTTCTGCTCTGCAGGCATGTTCTTTACTGGAATCAATGCCATCTTATCAGCGTCGCGGTATTTGACGCCTTTTTCCATCTGGATTGGTTTGCTCATGCTTTGTTACCTTGAGAAGGTGCTTCTGTGCTGAAATCTACTTGCTCATAATCAAGCAAAGTAACGAGTTCTTGTATTAGTTGTTTTTCCACGGCTTTGATGTCTTCTGGTCCGCCTATTTGGCTTACCTGAACCATCTCCATTCCTTCATAGCCACATGGGTTAATACGTAAAAACGGACCTAAGTCCATATTCACGTTCAACGCCAGACCATGGAATGAGCATCCTTTACGAATGCGAAGTCCGAGAGAACATATTTTTTTACCGTCGACATAAACGCCCGGAGCGTCAGGTCGCGCAGCAGAATCTATATTGTATGCCTTCAGAGTGTTAATAACGAGGTTCTCAATGTGCGTAACGAGATCTCGCACTCCTAATTTTTTGCGACGTAGATTGATCAAGAAATACGCAACTAATTGACCCGGTCCATGATAGGTCACTTGGCCACCACGATCGCTTTGTACAACAGGAATATCTCCAGTGTTGATAAGGTGCTCAGCTTTCCCCGCTTGACCTTGTGTAAATACTGGATTGTGCTCTACCAACCAAACTTCATCAGGTGTGTCTTCTGTGCGTTGATCGGTAAACTCATGCATTGCCTTCCATACAGGCTCATAATCTTGGCGTCCAAGTCGTTTTACAACAAGTTGGTGTTGCATGGAAATTCCTGTCGCTAATAAATAAAGTTTTTGGATTATAAACCGGATAACCCTAATGCTCTACAGCTGAGTAACAGATTTTTAACTGTTGCATGAGAGGTTTTGCATTATCTATATGATAAATAAAAAGAAAGCAGCCGAAGCTGCTTTCAAAAAAAATTTAATTTATCAAAAAATTATAGAACCATGCGTACGATGTCGATTTCGCCCAGTTCTTTGTATAGGGTTTCAACCTGCTCGATAGAGGTCGCAGTGATGTTGATAGACACTGAGTGGTAGTTACCCTTAGCGCTTGGTTTTACTGCTGGGCTGTAGTCGCCAGGAGCATGGCGCTGGATTACTTCAAGAACAAGTTCTGGAAGCTCGGGTTTTGCATGGCCCATTACCTTGTAAGTAAATGAACAAGGGAACTCAAGCAGGTCTTTCAATTTTGCATCAGAGTTGATGGTTAGCATATCGATAACTCCAGTTGGTATTCGTTGCGGTGCGAAATAGTACAGTCAAATTAGGGGGAACTCAAGATCATCCCCAAGCATCTTAACGTCGCTTGAGTATAGATAACAAAGCCGCCCTAGTTGGCGGCTTTGCAGATTTGTTTGTTGGTCAGAAGCGACTCTTAGAAGAAGCTCTTGAACAACAATACGATGTAGTCCCACATGCGGCTAAATAGGCTGCCTTGGTCTACTGTTTCCAGTGCCATTAGTGGGTACTCAGCAATATCTTCACCATCGATTTGATAGTATAGCTTACCAACCACATCACCTTTATTAATTGGGGCTTCTAGTTCTTTTTCAAGTACGAAGCTTGCTTTTAGGTTCTTCGCTTGACCGCGAGGTAGGGTAACATAGGTATCTTCATCAACACCTAGTGCTACTGTATCTTGGCTGCCCATCCATACTTTTTCTTCTACGAAAGTTTCACCCGCTTTGTGTGGTGCTACAGTTTCGAAGAAACGGAAGCCGTAGCTCAGTAGCTTTTTGCTTTCTGATTTACGCGCGTTCGCATCTTTTGTACCCATAACAACAGCAACCAAGCGCATTTGGCCTTCTGTTGCTGAACTTACTAGGCTGTAACCGGCATTGCTTGTATGGCCAGTTTTGATGCCATCAACGTTCATGCTCTTATCCCACAATAGACCGTTACGGTTGTACTGTGTGATGCCGTTATAAGTGAATTTCTTATCCGAGTAAATACGGTACTCATCAGGAACGTCACGAATCAGTGCTTTACCAAGCAGTGCCATGTCGTAAGGCGTTGAGTATAGATTTGGGTTGTCTAGACCGTGTACGTTTGCGAAGTGCGTGTTCGTCATGCCTAGGGTATCAGCCCATGCATTCATTAAATCAACAAATGCATCTTCTGAACCTGCGATATGTTCCGCCATCGCAACACAAGCATCGTTACCAGATTGGATGATGATACCGCGGTTTAGGTCATGTACCTTAACGGTAGTACCTACTTCGATGAACATTTTTGAAGAATCTGGGAAGTTTTTAGCCCATGCATTTTTACTGATGGTTACATCATCATCTTCTGAAATATTACCACGCGCTAGTTCTTGACCAATTACGTAGCTGGTCATCATTTTCGTTAGACTTGCAGGAGATAACTTAGTGTTCATCTCTTTTTCTGCCAGTACTTTACCTGAATGGTAATCCATCAATACGTAGCCTTTCGCTGCGATTTGTGGTGCGTCTGGAACAACAATTGGTGATGCAAGTGCTGATTGAGCAAAGGTTGCAGAAAGAGCAACCGAAGAAACGAGAATAGATTTCACAAACTTATTTTTATTCATGGTAATTCAAATTTTTTGGTTAACTGTCGACATCTTAACAGAATCCCTGGTTATATAAGAGAGGCTCTGCATAGAAATTCATGAATCGGGTCATTTAACAGTTTTGTGTTTTTTAATAAATGCGGTCGAATAGCCGAGCAACTTTACTTTATCCAGAGTGGCTTGCGTCAGGGAATAGTCAGTATATGGGCCTAGCAATAAGCGATACGTATCTTTCGAAGACTCCAAGAAAGTTTCCGTATCCAGCTTTTGACCAAGCTCTTGGCCTAAAGTTCGCGCTCGATCTGCATATTTTGATGACGCAACCTGAATTACGTATCTCGGGTGCGCAGCGAGTGACTTTTCATCGGTCGGTTTATCTACCGTAATGACTTCAATTTCTACGTTTGCGGTACCGGTTTTCACCACATCCAGCTTATGTGCCGCCGCGTAGCTCAAATCAATGATACGGCCTTCATGGAAAGGACCACGGTCATTAACACGTACTACGGTCGACTTGCCATTGTCGGTATTGGTCACTTTCACATAGCTCGGCAGTGGCAGGGTTTTATGCGCTGCCGTCATTGAGTACATGTCGTAGATTTCGCCGTTCGAGGTTAAATGGCCTTGGAATTTTTTGCCGTACCAAGAGGCACGACCCTTTTCCTTAAAGCCTTTTGCATCACGAACGATTTTGTAGTCCGAACCACGTAGGTTGTAATCGCTGTTACCGCCTAAGCTGTAAGGTTCGTATTTAGGATGCGCATCCTCAATGTGCTCGACCGACAGGGGTTTATCAGGAGCTACATCGGATTCAAGCTCATAGCGGCCTTCCTGTGTTTTTTGGTCGGTAGAAGAACAGCCCGCCAAAATCACAGCAGAAAAAACTAAGAAATATAAAGCGCGTTTTTGCATGGTCTAGGTTGCCTTAGAGAATGCTTTTCTGTGTGTATGAATTGACATCAAAATGCCAAAACCAGCCATCAAGGTCACCATTGAGGTACCACCATAACTGATCAACGGTAAAGGTACGCCTACAACAGGTAGGATGCCACTTACCATGCCAATATTTACAAAAATATACACGAAGAAGCTGAGTACAATACTGCCTGCCATCATTCGACCAAACGCGGTTTGCGCTTGGCTTGCGAGGTAGAGACCACGCCCAATGATAAATAGATAGATGGCTAGTAGGCAAAGGAAGCCAATCATACCCCATTCTTCCGCAATTACTGCAAAGATAAAGTCAGTGTGTCGCTCAGGAAGAAACTCTAGCTGTGATTGCGTGCCTTGTAACCAGCCTTTGCCTGAAATACCACCAGAGCCAATCGCGATTTTGCTTTGTATGATGTGATAACCCGCACCGAGCGGATCGGATTCTGGATTGAAAAGAGTTCGAACGCGGACTTTTTGATACTCACGCATCAGGAAGAACCACAAGACTGGAATGAAGCCCCCCAGCGCAATGGCAGCACCAGCGATGATTTTCCAACTGATACCTGCTAAGAAGATAACGAAGATTCCTGAGGCTGCGATCAGGATTGATGTTCCTAGGTCTGGCTGCTTGGCAATGAGAATAGTTGGAATACACACCATCATCAGAGCGACAATGAGTGTGGTTAATGTTGGTGGCAGAGGCTTTCTACCTATGTAGCGCGCTACCATTAACGGTACGGCAAGTTTTAGCAGTTCTGAAGGTTGAAAACGAACGAAACCAAGGTTAAGCCAGCGCTGAGCACCCTTGGAAGCTTCTCCAAAAAAGAGAACTCCGAGAAGGAGGATAACCCCTCCGACAAACATCAGTGGGGCTAGGCTTTCATAAGTCCTTGGCGATATCTGAGCTAAAACGATCATTACTGCCAGTGATAACACCATACGCATCGCTTGGCGATCCATCATAGCAAAGCTCTGTCCGCTCGCACTGTACATGATGACCAAACCAAATCCCATTAGTGCTAGTATGCCTAACAGCAATGGCAAGTCGATATGAAAACGCTCAAATAAAGCTCGATTCTTACCTGTAGAAGGATCCATTTTCATTAGTGCGATACCTTTTTCTTCGCTGGGTTATCGTCTTGTGATGCTACGTTATCGTCCAAAACAACTCTGTCGAAGATCTTTCTCACTACCGGTGCACCATTACTTGAACCACCACCTGCGTTTTCTAGTACAACAGTGACAACAACTTTTGGATCGTCAAATGGTGCAAACCCTGTAAACAATGCATGGTCACGTAAGTGTTCGGCGATTTCGTCTGCTTTGTACTCTTCGTTTTCACCAAGGCCAAATACTTGTGCTGTTCCTGATTTACCAGCCGTTTGATAAGTCATGTTGTAAAACGAGCGGCGAGCGGTGCCTTTATGACCATGGTTAACTAAGCGCATACCTTCTTTTGCCATATTCCAGTATTTATCTGGAACGTTTTGGATCGGAGGGTAAGTGACGTATTCGGCTGTTTTTTGCTGTTCAAAGTTGCCGCCATTATCAATGGTTGCCTTGAGTAAGTGCGGTGCAGTTACCGCGCCTTCATTGACGAGAACCGATGTTGCTTTGGCGATTTGCATTGGTGTAGCTGTCCAATACCCTTGGCCAATACCAACAGGTATTGTATCGCCCTTGTACCAAGGTGTCTTATGGCGAGCCATTTTCCAATCACGCGTCGGCATGTTGGCTTTGCTCTCTTCGTAAATGTCGATTCCCGTGTAGTCACCAAAACCAAACATCATCATCCAGTTAGAGATTCGGTCAATGCCCATGTCGTAGGCGATTTGATAGAAGAAAGTATCGACAGACTCTTCGATTGACTTGATGATATCAACACGGCCGTGTCCCCAACGTAACCAGTCGCGGAATGGACGAGTGTCGGAGTTTGGAATGCGCCAATAACCTGGGTCATTACGGGTTGTTTTAGGTGTGACAACGCCTTCTTCCAGTGCTGCCACCGCCATGAATGGCTTAATCGTCGAAGCTGGTGGATAAATTCCGAGCGTAGTTCGGTTAACCAGTGGACGATTCTTGTCGTTCAGTAGAGCGCGATAAGCTTTACCTGAGATACCATGTACAAAGGCATTTGGGTCGTAACTTGGGCTAGAAACCATAGCCAATACGCCATTATCACGAGGATCAAGGACTACAGCACTACCTCGTCGACCATCCAGCAACTGATGCACGTACAACTGAAGGTTGATATCGAGGTTTAAGACGATGTCTTTGCCTGGAATCGGAGGAATATATTTTAGTGTACGGATGACACGACCACGGCTATTGACTTCGACTTCTTGGTAGCCCGCCGTGCCGTGCAATAAGTCTTCGTAATATTTTTCGATACCTAATTTGCCGATATCGCGAGTGGCTTGATAGTTTGCATCTTTTTCTTCACGGATCAGGCGTTGCATATCGCGGTCGTTGATTCGTGATACGTAACCAATTACGTGAGTCAGCACTTCTCCGTATGGGTAGTAACGCTTCAAGGTCGCACTGATCTCAACACCAGGGAAACGGTATTGATTGACAGAAAATACGGCTACTTGCTTTTCATTTAATTGGGTCAAAAGTGGAACAGATTTAAAGCGACGTGTACGCTTGCGCTCACGTTGAAAGCGTTCTATTTGTTCTGGGGTAATTTCCAGAATGGTTTGTAACCCTTGGATCGTCTCGTCAATGTTTTTAATCTTTTCTGGCGTTAACTCCAGGTTATAAACGGGACGGTTTTCGGCGAGTAGCACTCCGTTGCGGTCGTAGATAAGGCCGCGGTTAGGTGCGATAGGAACCACTTTAATGCGGTTGTCGTTGGAGCGAGTTTGATAATCTTGGAACTGGTTGACCTGAATGTTGTACATATTGGCAACTAACAGGCCCATCAAGACTACAATACCAAAAAAAGCAACAACAGCACGGCTGGCGAACAGGCGTGCTTCTGCTTGATAGTCTCGAATTTGGGTGCGACGTCTACGAATCATTAACGCTTATCTCTACTGCTAAGTCGCTATTATTCGCGGTGGTAAGGGTGGTTAGCTGTAATGCTCCACGCTCGATATAGGCTTTCTGCCATTACGATACGCACAAGAGGATGTGGCAATGTCAGTGCTGAAAGTGACCAGCTTTGGTCTGCCGCTGCTTTGCATGCTGGTGCCAAACCCTCAGGGCCGCCGATCAGGATTGAAACGTCACGACCATCTAATTTCCAAGCTTCTAATTGTTCTGCCAGTTGTGGGGTATCCCACTTCTTGCCAGGAATATCGAGCGTGACTATACGCGCACCTTTAGGTACTGCAGCCAACATTGCTTCGCCTTCTTTTTGTAGAATACGTGCAATGTCTGCGTTTTTGCCACGTTTACCCGCAGGGATTTCAACCAACTCAAGTGGCATATCGTGCGGGAAACGACGGCGGTATTCTTGAAAACCTTCTTCGACCCATTTTGGCATTTTTGTGCCAACGGCAATTAGTTGAATTTTCAAAAGATTAACCCCAGAGTTTTTCTAATTGGTACAGCTCGCGGTGCTCTTCTTGCATTACGTGAAGCATGGCGTCACCCATATCTAGGACGACCCATTCACCTTCATTTTCGCCTTCCATACCTAGTGGCTCTAGACCCGCTTTTTTCACTTCAGAAGCGACGTGATCAGCGATAGATGAAACGTGACGCTTAGACGTACCAGTACAAATGATCATGTAATCTGTCACGCTTGATTTGCCTTCTACATCTAGAATAACAATCTGTTCTGCTTTCATGTCGTCGGCTTTATCGGCTAAAAAGTCTTTAAGTTCTTCGCGAAGCACTCGGTTTTCCTCGGTATTTTTGTTTCTATCTGTGGGCGTTTTAACTTCACTGGGTTAAAACTGGTTGCGCACTATATCACGCTTTGTAAGCTAAATTGCCAGCTTAATATCAGGTGAACAGGTTTCTAGGCTCAATTGATGGATAGTTGGCCACACAGATTCATCATATTGGGTTTTGGCTTTTATCTCGGCGTGTGCCAATAGAGATAAAAGCGCGCAAATTCGGGAGGCTGACAGGCGAGTCAGCGCAGCATTGTAAAATGGGCGTTTGTTTTGCCACACTCGGTGTTTTTCAAAGACTTGACTCATCGCCATTTGCGTCAGGTCTCGGTGCATGTTGAGCAGTTGGTTGAACTCTTTCTGTATGCTGCGGATCAGAATGACAGCTTCTATACCTTCTGCTTCGAGTTGACGCAAGATACGCTGTGCACGCTTCGCTTTACCCGCGAGTAGGGCATCAATCCAGTGGAACGTTGTAAAGTGATTGTGGCGGCTAAGTGCTTCTTCGAGACGGATAACCGTCAGCTCACCATCTGGATAGAGTAAAGCCAGTTTCTCTAAGCTTTGCGATAGTGCGAATAAATTACCCTCGTGCCACTGTGCCAGCATTTGCAGTGATTGCTGATCCGCTTTTAACCCTAATGCTCGGCAGCGTGCTTGCACAAACATCGGCAAGCGTTGCAAGTCTGGTGTTAGGCAACTTACCCAGTCACCCTTGGCACTCAGTGCTTTGAACCATTTAGCGTTTTCTTGTGCTTTAGTCAGTTTGCTGCCAACCACCACTAACATAATGTCGTCATGGAGCATTTCGCATAGACTGACCAGTTCTTTACTAATGGCTGCGTTGGCACCAGCCTCAGGTAGTTCAAGCTCAATCAGTTGACGACTAGAGAATAGGCTAAGCGCTTGGAAGCAGTCATACACTTGATTCCAATCTAAGCTGGCGTCGACGGCAAAACGGTGTCTCTCTTCAAAGCCTTGTTGGCGAGCCATGTTTTGAATCGCTTGACGGCTTTCCTGAATCAAAAGGGGCTCATTACCAAAAATTAGGTAAACTTGCTTGATATGCTTAGCTAGGTGGTCGGCCAATTTATCTGCAAAAATTCGCATAAGGGTCGTTCAGTTGTTTATTAATTTATTGCTATTGAGCTGTTTCAAACTCAGCTCTTACACGACCAAGTTGGCGCATCATTTGCGATGCTGCTTGTTGGCGCATTTCGTCTTCGATAACGTCACGTTCTACCGATTTTGCCAGTGCGGTTAGCGGGTTATCTAAGAAGTTTCGGTTTACCGTTGTTGTGAACTCTTCAGTGCCTTGTTCTGGGATAGTCACCTGGTAACGTACCACGTAGGTTAGCTCTTTTTCTGCTGCGCGGCTGTTTTGATACAGAGATAGCGTGCGTTCCTCTGTAGTTTCTCCAATGAGGTATAGGTTAGGTGTCGTTTTACTTGGCGTTACTAATTTAACTTTGTTTAGTTCTAGCTGAGAGCGAACATAGCGTGTAAGTGGGCTGTACTCATCGTAGCTTGTGAAAGACATGGTGTGGAGTTCTTCCGGAACGGAATACTCGCCACGAAGGTGAAAACCACAGGCAGAAAGAAGCCCCGCTAATACCAATACCACTGGTAGTTTAATCAAAGAGAAAAAGCGCATTGATTGTATTCATCCTAAATTGAAGGGGTTATTTACCTTAAACCACTCGGCGTGAATGGTTTGAGGTAAATAAACAGGGTAGCGAACTACCCTGTTTAATGACTCTTTACATGCGAATAAGTTCGCACTGCTTTGAGTTATTGCAAGCTGCGTTTCGTTTGTCGCGAAAGGTTAGTTCGCAACGATGTTCAACAGTTTACCTGGTACGTAAATTACTTTACGGATTGTTAGGCCATCTGTGAACTTAGTAACGTTTTCGTCATTTAGACCAAGCTCTTCCACTTGTTCTTTCGTTGCGTCTGCTGCAACAGTCAGTTTCGCACGTAGTTTGCCGTTTACTTGAACAACGATAGTCTTCTCGTCTTCAACTAGAGCTTTCTCGTCGAACGTTGGCCATACTGCGTTGTCGATGTCTGCTTCACCTAGTGCAGCCCATAGCTCGTATGAGATGTGCGGAGTGATTGGGTAAAGCATTGCAACTACCGCTTTTAGCGCTTCATCAAGGATTGCACGATCTTGTACAGATTCTTGAGGCGCTTTCGCTAGTTTGTTCATCAGTTCCATGATCGCAGCGATTGCCGTGTTGAACGTTTGGCGACGAGCGATATCGTCAGTCACTTTCGCGATAGTTTTATGAACGTCACGACGAAGTGCTTTTTGGTCACCAGAAAGTGCTGCTGTATCTACTGCTTCTGCTGCGCCTTTTGATGTGTGCTCGTTCACAAGTTTCCAAACACGTTTCAAGAAGCGGTTAGCACCTTCTACACCAGACTCTTGCCATTCAAGTGTCATGTCTGCAGGAGATGCGAACATCATGAATAGACGTACTGTGTCAGCGCCGTATTTATCTACCATCTCTTGAGGGTCGATACCGTTGTTTTTCGACTTAGACATTTTGATCATGCCTGAGTGCTTAACATCGCGGCCTTCAGTGTCTTTAGCTGAAGTAATACGGCCTTTACCGTCACGCTCTACAGCTACATCTGTTGGTGCAACCCACTCTTTGCCGCCTTTGTCGTTCTCGAAGTAGAACGCGTCTGCTAGTACCATGCCTTGACATAGTAGTTGCTTGAACGGCTCGTCAGAAGTTACGTAGCCCGCATCACGCAGTAGTTTGTGGAAGAAGCGAGAGTACAGTAGGTGCATACAAGCGTGCTCGATACCACCGATGTACTGGTCTACTGGTAGCCAGTAGTTTGCTTTTTCAGGATCTAGGATATCGTCAGCTTGTGGTGAACAGTAACGCGCGTAGTACCAAGAAGATTCCATGAACGTATCGAACGTATCTGTCTCACGTAGAGCAGGTTCGCCGTTGAAAGTTGTCTTCGCCCATTCTTTGTCTGCTTTGATTGGGCTCGTTACGCCGTCCATTACCACGTCTTCTGGAAGGATTACTGGTAGTTGGTCAGCTGGTACTGGGTGAACTTCACCGTCTTCAGTTGTTACCATTGGGATTGGCGCACCCCAGTAACGTTGACGAGATACACCCCAGTCACGTAGACGGAAGTTAACTGTCTTAGTGCCTTTGCCTTCTGCTTCTAGCTTCGCTGCGATTGCATCGAACGCCGCTTGGAATTCTAGACCGTCGAATTCACCTGAATCGAACAGTACACCTTTCTCTGTGTATGCCGCTTCAGAGATGTCTAGCTCGCTGCCATCAACTGGCTTGATAACTGGCACGATGTCTAGACCGTACTTAGTTGCGAACTCGAAGTCACGTTGGTCGTGTGCAGGTACTGCCATTACAGCGCCTGTACCGTAGTCCATCAGTACGAAGTTTGCTACGTAAACAGGAACTTCACGGCCGTTCAATGGGTGAATCGCAGTAAGGCCAGTCGCCATACCTTTCTTCTCCATTGTCGCCAGTTCAGCTTCTGCAACTTTGGTGTTCTTACACTCTTCGATGAACGCTGCAAGCTCTGGGTTGTTCTCAGCTGCGATAGTCGCAAGAGGGTGACCTGCTGCGATACCAACGTAAGTCACACCCATTAGCGTGTCTGGGCGTGTTGTGTAAACTTCTAGGTCTTGTTGACCTTTCACTTCAAACTTGAGTTCAACACCTTCAGAACGGCCGATCCAGTTTCGTTGCATGGTTTTCACCATTTCTGGCCAACCTTCAAGCTTATCTAGATCGTCAAGCAGTTCTTGAGCGTATTCTGTGATTTTGATGAACCACTGAGGAATTTCTTTTTGTTCCACAGGCGTGTCACAACGCCAGCAGCAGCCGTCTTCAACCTGTTCGTTTGCAAGAACAGTTTGGTCGTTTGGGCACCAGTTAACAGAAGACGTCTTCTTGTAAACCAGGCCTTTCTCGTAAAGTTTAGTGAAGAACTCTTGTTCCCAGCGGTAGTACTCAGGTGTACATGTTGCGAATTCACGGTTCCAGTCGTAACCAAAGCCAAGAAGCTTAAGTTGGTTCTTCATGTATTCGATGTTTTCGTAAGTCCATGGTGCAGGCGCAGTGTTGTTTTTCACAGCTGCGTTTTCTGCAGGTAGACCAAACGCATCCCAACCGATTGGTTGCATTACGTTTTTGCCTTGTAGGCGTTGGAAACGAGATACTACGTCACCGATGGTGTAGTTACGCACGTGACCCATGTGCAGTCGACCACTTGGGTATGGGAACATGGATAGACAGTAGAATTTTTCTTTATTTGGGTCTTCACTTACAACAAAGGTCTTGTTGTCATCCCAGTGCTTTTGAACTTTCTGTTCAAGGTCTTGTGGATTGTATTGTTCTTGCATCGATGGTATCCGGTTATCTTGGAATTTGTGAGTTCGGTTAGAACAGACTTTAATAGATCATCATAGAATACCTAAAGCTAGGGATCACAACAATAGCCAATCTATACCCATGTACCTTGAATTGGTGCTGGCAGTAGAAAGATGGAGGTCAGTTATGCCTAAACGTAAAGCAGGTTATGAGGAAATGCTCGAGGATGTGATTGAAACCTTGAAGCACAGTCCGGATGAAGTTAACAAAGTGTTCGAAACGTCGGGCAAAGTGGTGGATGCCGCCAACGACATGACTAAAGATGAACTCTCGTTGATCTCGGCTTATGTTAAAGCGGATTTGAAAGAGTTTTCAGACAGCTATGAAGAAGGAAAGAGTGGACCTTTCTACCTCACGATTGCTGATTCAATCTGGCAAGGTCTGCTCGATATTACCGATCGAACCAAGGTGGAGTGGGTAGAGTTATTTGATGATCTAGAGCATCAGGGGCTTTACGAAGCGGGCGAGGTGATTGGCCTTGGCACGCTAGTCTGTGACGAGTGTGGTCACAAAACGACTTACAACCATCCAACTATCATCATTCCATGTATTAAGTGCAATCATACGGGCTTTAGTCGTCAATCTCTTAAGCCATAGTGGACGTTAGCAAACGAAATAAAAAAGAGGCTCATGAGCCTCTTTTTTTGTTTATGACTTTTTCTTTCTTGGTAACCACCAAGCCAGCATCAAACTCAAGCCAGCCCAAATATACAGCGGCCAAGTACCTACGACTCGATATGGCGTTTGCCCATCTGTCGGAACAAGTTCTGCGCGTAGTACGGCGGTCTCAAACTGAGGAATTTGTTCGATGATTTTACCTTTATGGTCAGTAACGGCGGTTAAACCATTATTGGTCGAGCGAATCAGCGGTTTACCAAGCTCCAACGCACGCATACGAGCGATTTCCATGTGTTGCAGTGGACCAATTGAATGACCGAACCACGCATCGTTAGACAGCGTTAGAATGAAGTCTGTATCGTCAGTGACGTTCTGACGCACTTGCTCACTAAAGATGATCTCGTAACACAACGCAGGGTCCATGTGCTTACCATTCGCCACGATGTTTGGTTGAATGAAGTCACCGCGGCTAAAGGAAGACATTGGCAAGTTAAAGAATGGCGCTAATGGGCGCAGTACATTCTCAAATGGTACAAACTCACCAAATGGAAGCAAGTGATGCTTGTGGTAGCGTTTGTCCATATCAAAGCTGTAGTCACCGTATGGATTCACACCCAAAGATAGAATGCTGTTGTAGAATTGACCGTCTTCACCTTGGTTTACCACTCCAGTGATGATTGCGCTGTTATTCATCTTAGCAGCCGCATCAATATTTCTTAGGAATGATGGCACTTCGATTTCAAACGCAGGAATAGCAGCTTCTGGCCATACAATGATGTCGGCATCCCAGTTTTCACGGGTTAGGTCTGCGTATTTCATGATGGTTGGCCATCGTTGGCTTGGTAGCCATTTTAGTTTTTGGTCAACGTTGCCTTGGATAAGAGCTACTTTGGTAGCGTCTCCTACGCGTGGGGTTACCCAATCGTATTGGCGGATACCAAAGCCAGCACTTAATAACACGGCAGGGATGATGATCATCAGCCACTGTTTGTGAATCCAAGCATACGCCAATGCGCCGGCACTGATCATTACGAATAGCGTTAAGAGCTCTACACCACCAATAGGTGCAAAGCTGGCAAATGGTGCGTCAATTTGACTGTAACCAAGCCATAGCCAAGGGAAGCCTGTCATCACCCAGCCGCGTAGCCAGTCAGTAACTAGCCATAATGCAGGGGCGGCAAGCAGCGCTTTGCTTAGGGTAAATTCTGGGAAGAACTTGTTGCTGAGCCATGCAAACAGGCCGGTGTAAACCGACAAGTAAGCGATCAATAGGCCCATTAGGAAGACGTTTGCAATCAGCGGCATGCCGCCAAAGCCTGCGATGCTGACGTAAACCCAGCTAACGCCAGTCGAAAATTGACCTAGACCCCATGCATAACCGATCCACAGCGCACGCTTAGGCGATTGGTTTGCAAGAAGAATAAGTAGAATGGCAGGGCTGAGTATGGCGATTGGCCATAACTGGTAAGGGGCAAATGCTAGGGTAGTGGAGGCGCCAACAAAAGCGGCCACTAAGGGCCGCTTGAGGCGATGAAAGAGTACATTCATCATTTTATTTTTCTGATATTCCCGATGTTAGGGTATCGCGTTACTCTTGAGTGGCTTCAACCAGCTTTTCTTCGTCTGGAATCGTCACTTGAAGTTGAATGACACGACGGTTGTCGGCTGCAGTCACTTTGAAGCTGTATGCTTCAATATCAACTACTTCGCCACGCGATGGTAGGTGACCAAAAGCAGTCATTACCATGCCGCCAACGGTATCCACTTCTTCATCGCTGAAGTTGGTACCGAATGTCTCATTAAACTCTTCAATGGTTGTCAGAGCTCTGACAGCAAACGTGTGTTTGCTTAGCTTACGGATATCGGTTTCTTCATCGTCATCGAACTCATCTTCAATATCCCCTACGATTTCTTCAAGAATATCTTCGATAGTCACAAGACCAGAAACCCCGCCGAATTCATCGACAACAATCGCCATGTGATAACGTTCTTCACGGAACTCTTTTAGCAGTCGGTCGACACGTTTACTTTCCGGTACAACCACTGCAGGTCGAATTACTTCTTCGATATCAAATGGGTTACTGCCTGAGCCCAAGTATTTGAGTAAGTCCTTCGCTAGTAGAATGCCTTCCACATGGTCTTTATCTTCGCTGATCACAGGGTAGCGAGAGTGCTGAGCATCAGTGATTAACGCGATCAAAGTATCGAGATCGTCTGTGCGCTCAACAGTAACCATTTGCGAACGCGGGATCATGATGTCACGCACGCGCATTTCGGAGATTTCCATAACACCTTCAAGCATGTCGCGGGTGTCGTGGTCAATCAGGTCATTGATTTCAGAGTCGCGGATTACATCCACAAGCTCTTGGCGGTCTTTTGGTTCGCCTTGAAATAGTTGACCTAGACGTTCAAAGAAGGACTTTCTACTCGGACCTTCTGCCTTTTCTTTCTTGCCTTCATTAGAAGAGGGAGAATTATCTTCGTTCATTGTTTCTCAATTAAGTAACGCTATCAGATGTGTGATAGCTCACATAGAAAGACGAGCACGAGATAGTTATCTGGGTGGTTCGCCTTTCCCTGTCGAGCAACCAAAGTTACTCTTTTTCAGCAATGTACGGGTCTTCATAACCCATACCTTGCATGATTTCTGTTTCGAGGGATTCCATCTCTTCAGCTTCATCATCCTCGATATGGTCATAACCTAGCAGATGCAAGCTGCCATGTACAACCATATGCGCCCAATGTGCTAATAGAGGCTTGTTCTGCTCTAGAGCCTCTTTTTCAACGACTTGGCGACAGATGATCAAATCGCCCAGTAGGTCCATTTCCATACCAGGTGGTACTTCGAATGGGAAAGACAGCACATTGGTCGGCTTATCTTTGCCACGGTATTCGTGGTTTAGCTCGTGACTTTCTTGCTCGTCGACAATACGAATCGTCAGTTCCGCTTGAGGCTGAAATAAAGGGATAGTCTTATCTAGCCACAATTGGAAATCTTGCTCAGAAGGTAAGCCTTCTTCATTTTCGACTGCCAGTTGCAAATCAAGTTCAATTGCCATGGTTATTCCTTAGTTGCCGTGACTTGTGCGCTCAGTTCTGCTTTCGCTGCTTCTAGCAGTTTGGCATCACGTTCTTCGCGACGGCGTTTTTCGAACTCTTTACGTTCTTTCTGGTCTTGCGCTTCCCATTTCTCGTAAGCGTTAACGATACGAGCAACCACAGGATGGCGTACTACGTCGTCTGCTTGGAAGAAGTTAAAGCTGATGTCGTCTACTTCGCTCAGTACTTCAATCGCATGACGAAGCCCCGATTTTGCGCCGCGAGGTAAGTCAATCTGAGTGACGTCACCGGTGATAACTGCACGAGAGTTGAAGCCGATACGCGTTAGGAACATCTTCATCTGCTCGACGGTGGTGTTTTGGCTCTCATCAAGAATGATGAAGGCGTCGTTTAGAGTACGACCACGCATGTAAGCAAGAGGCGCTACCTCAATCACGTTACGTTCAATCAGCTTTTCTACGCGCTCAAAGCCCAGCATTTCAAATAGAGCATCGTACAGAGGACGTAGGTAAGGGTCGACTTTCTGGCTCAAATCACCAGGTAGGAAGCCCAGTTTCTCACCCGCTTCAACCGCAGGACGAGTTAATAGAATACGACGGATCTCTTGGCGCTCTAGTGCGTCAACGGCTGCTGCAACCGCTAGGTAAGTTTTACCTGTACCTGCAGGACCGATACCGAAAGTGATATCGTGTGTCACCATGTTCATCAGGTATTGACCCTGATTTGGTGTACGAGGCTTGATCACGCCTTTCTTCGTTTTTACGAAGACTTCTTTGCCGTGTTCGAAAGTTGAGTCTGTCGTTTGCTCCAGTACACCAGATTCCTTAATTGCCAGATGGATCTGTTCTGGTTCAATATCAGGTATTTCGCCACGAACAGGCGCCGTGTCTACGTAAAGGGTTTTGAGAATATCCAACGCAGCCGCTGCAGTATGAGGTTTACCTACAATGGTGAAAAGGTCGCTACGGTGGTTAATTTCAACGCCTAGACGACGTTCTAAATGCTTGATGTTGTCATCGAATGGACCGCACAGGCTTGCTAGTCGGCGGTTGTCTGAAGGTTCTAGATTGATTTCTAGCGTTACGATTTTATTGCTCAATGTTGCCTCTCATTTTATGCCACTTAACGAGAGCCTGATAACGACCAGGCTCTCAATGGCTATTTGTACGAGCTTATGGCGTAAAAGTAGCTACACCTAGCTCATCTTCACGACGTGTTTTCGCCATCATTTGCATTGGTGAAATCACGCTACGAAGGTCCATGTCTTTTTCTGTACGCACTAGCTCACCACGTAGTGAGTTAGCAAATACATCCGTAATCTTCACGTCAACGAACTGACCAATTAGGTCTGCGCTACCTTCAAAGTTTACTACACGGTTGTTTTCTGTACGAGCGCGTAGCTCCATTAGGTTCTTCTTAGAAGGACCTTCAACCAGAACGCGTTGCTCTGTGTCTAGCATTAGACGCGAGTAGCGCATTGCTTGTGTGTTTACTGTTTGTTGTAGCTCGTATAGACGTTCTTTCTTCACTTCTTCAGCTAGATCACAAGGGTAATCTGCTGCTGGCGTGCCTGGGCGTGGAGAGAAGATAAAGCTGAAGCTCATGTCAAAGTCTACGTCTTTGATTAGCTTCATTGTGTCTTGGAAATCTTTGTCTGTTTCACCAGGGAAACCAACGATAAAGTCTGAACTGATTTGGATATCAGGACGCGCTTTACGCAGTTTACGGATGATCGACTTGTACTCAATCGCAGTGTGAGGACGTTTCATCATAGTCAGCACGCGGTCGCTACCACTTTGTACTGGTAGGTGGAGGAAGCTCACTAGTTCAGGCGTATCTTCGTATACTGCGATGATGTCATCAGTAAACTCTAATGGGTGGCTTGTAGTAAAGCGGATACGATCGATACCATCGATAGACGCAACTAAACGAAGCAGCTCTGCAAATGAACAGATCTCACCATCGTGCATAGGGCCACGGTATGCGTTTACGTTTTGGCCTAGTAGGTTTACTTCACGTACACCTTGCTCGGCTAGCTGTGCGATTTCGAACAGTACGTCATCCATTGGACGGCTTACTTCTTCACCACGAGTGTACGGTACTACACAGTAAGTACAGTACTTAGAACAGCCTTCCATGATAGAAACGAATGCCGTTGCACCTTCTGCACGAGGCTCAGGTAGGCGGTCGAACTTTTCGATTTCTGGGAATGAAATGTCCATGACTGGTGCTTCATCCGATTGAGATTGTTTAATCATCTCAGGAAGACGGTGAAGCGTTTGTGGACCAAAGATTACATCTACATATGGCGCACGTTGACGAATGTGATCGCCTTCTTGAGTTGCAACACAACCACCTACACCGATAACAACGCCAGGCTTTTTATCTTTAAGTGTTTTCCAACGACCAAGTTGATGGAAAACTTTCTCTTGCGCTTTTTCACGGATCGAACAGGTGTTAAGTAGAAGTACGTCTGCTTCCTCTGGCTCTTCAGTCAGCTCATAGCCGTTTGCAGCATTAAGCAGGTCGGCCATTTTTGATGAATCGTATTCGTTCATCTGGCAGCCCCAGGTTTTAATTAGCAGTTTCTTACTCATCTCACTTTCGCTCGTTCAGTTGTACTTAAATCGGAGAGCTATTGCTCAAATTATAGCCGCCATCACGGCGGTAAGCGGCGTATTGTACTGCTTTAAAAAGCACCTGACTAGTGATCTGACGAATTCTCTGCAAACCCTGATGAAATCTAGTTTTTTGCCCTATATACAGCAAGGTTTTTTGTTAAAGAATTTTGTAAAAATAGTCGTGGAACGTACAATTAAAAAACGCCAATTAATCAATACGATGAAGAGCAAAAAATGAACAAGTATGACATCGCCGTAATCGGTGGAGGAATGGTCGGGGCCGCGGTGGCTGTTGGGTTTGCCAAGCAAGGCAGAAGCGTTGTGGTAGTAGAAGGCGCAGAACCCAAGGCTTTTGAGGCTTCTCAAGCATTGGATATTCGTGTATCTGCTATTTCCCATCAGTCAGTGAAGCTACTTGATTCATTGGGTGCGTGGTCTGTAATTGAAAGCATGCGTGTGTGCCCTTATCGTCGTTTGGAAACGTGGGAACATCCTGAGTGCCGTACTCGTTTTCACTCTGATGAGCTGTCATTGGAGCAGTTAGGCTACATTGTTGAAAATCGCCTAATCCAACTTGGTCTTTGGCAAACTTTCGCGCAATATGACAACTTAACGTTGATGTGCCCTGAACGATTGAAAGATATAGAATTTACCGAGGTAAACCGTGTAACCCTAGAAAGCGGCGAGCAGTTTGAAGCAAATTGGGTGATTGGTGCCGATGGCGCGAACTCGAAAGTTCGTCAATTAGCGGGGATTGGTGTAACCGCATGGGATTACCGTCAACACTGTATGCTGATCAACGTGAAAACCGAACTTCCTCAACAAGACATCACTTGGCAGCAATTTACTCCGTCAGGTCCACGCTCGTTCTTGCCGCTATGCTCATTAACTGAAGATGGTAAAGAAGTCGGGCAGGGTTCACTGGTTTGGTATGACTCGCCAAAACGCATTAAACAATTGTGCGCGATGACCAAACCGCAGTTAAGAGAAGAGATCCTACGCCATTTCCCTGCCGAATTGGGCGATATTGAAGTTTTACAGTTTGGTTCATTCCCACTCACTCGTCGTCATGCTCAAAGCTATTCAAACAAGAATTGCGTGTTAGTTGGTGATTCTGCTCATACGATCAATCCACTTGCTGGGCAAGGCGTAAATCTTGGCTTCAAAGATGCTGATATCCTGCTTTCAGTTACGGATCAGCAAGAGCAACTTAACGATGCATTGCTTGCCAAATATGAACGTACTCGTCGTCCCGATAACTTGTTAATGCAAACAGGCATGGATGTCTTCTACAAAGGCTTTAGCAATGATTTAGGTCCATTGAAGTTTGCTCGTAATGCTGCATTAAAGCTGGCGGAAAACTCAGGACCGATTAAAGCGCAAGTATTGAAGTATGCGCTAGGTATGTAAAAGACTTCTGAGCACATAGAAAGCCGTCGATAAAGCAATAGATAGAAAAAAAGCGAGCCATGAGCTCGCTTTTTTAATTCGATAACTCAGAGAGTTACCGAGTCCAGAATCGGAAAAAAGAAAAAACCCAGCAAATCAATGCTGGGTTTCTCAAGAATGGTGCGGAAGGAGAGACTTGAACTCTCACACCTTGCGGCGCCAGAACCTAAATCTGGTGCGTCTACCAATTCCGCCACTTCCGCAACTTATTCTGTAGTTATCAAGGTAATTGGTAAAACCTCAACAACGTTGTGTATTGGCAGGGCTACCTGGATTCGAACCAGGGAATGGCGGCATCAAAAGCCGCTGCCTTACCGCTTGGCGATAGCCCTACTAGTCTTAGCCTTTCAACTAAGTGCTTTCCTGTAAAGGAAAGAATGGTGCGGAAAGAGAGACTTGAACTCTCACACCTTACGGCGCCAGAACCTAAATCTGGTGCGTCTACCAATTCCGCCATTTCCGCAAAGTATAGATTATTTTTAGATGGTGCGGAAGGAGAGACTTGAACTCTCACACCTTGCGGCGCCAGAACCTAAATCTGGTGCGTCTACCAATTCCGCCACTTCCGCATCTAAAATCTATATTAATGGTGGCTACGACGGGATTCGAACCTGTGACCCCATCATTATGAGTGATGTGCTCTAACCAGCTGAGCTACGTAGCCATTCTATATTCTTTAATCAAGTATGGTGCGGAAGGAGAGACTTGAACTCTCACACCTTGCGGCGCCAGAACCTAAATCTGGTGCGTCTACCAATTCCGCCACTTCCGCAACTTAATCTGTAGTTATTGATGTAATTGGTAAAACATCAGTAACATTGAATATGGCAGGTCTACCTGGATTCGAACCAGGGAATGGCGGCATCAAAAGCCGCTGCCTTACCGCTTGGCGATAGACCTACGGGCGATAGTCCTAAGACATATCAAATAATGGTGCGGAAGGAGAGACTTGAACTCTCACACCTTGCGGCGCCAGAACCTAAATCTGGTGCGTCTACCAATTCCGCCACTTCCGCATAATTACTGAGTAAACTCAATAATCAAAATAGTGGCAGGTCTACCTGGAT
>NZ_JBQEQR010000026.1:0-10122 GCF_052037695.1 Vibrio sp. WZ-1
AGTGGAAGTTATCAAGCTAGCTGATGGCAAGCTTGGCTTTAGCGCGGATGTGGATGCCAGCAAACTGGTTGGTGTCGATGGCCAAGCTATCACTGCGTCGGTGACCATTACCGATGGCGCAGGTAACGCCGTGACTGCAACGGATACTGAAACCTACCAAGTCGATGTGGATGCACCGACGGCGAGTATCAACCTCGATCCAATCGTGGTGGGTGACGACAACACCATTAACCAAGCGGAAGCGACAGGCCAAGTTACTCTAACCGGTACTGTAGGTGGTGAGGTTGTTGAAGGTGATACGGTTCAACTGAAATTGGGCGATAACCTGCTGGCTGAAGTGGAAGTTATCAAGCTAGCTGATGGCAAGCTTGGCTTTAGCGCGGATGTTGACGCTAGCACATTAGCGGGCTTCAACGACCAGTCTGTGACAGCGTCTGTAACCATTACTGATGGTGCAGGTAATGCCGTGACTGCAACGGATACTGAAACTTACCTAGTCGATGTAGACGCGCCGACGGCGAGTATCAACCTAGGTCCAATCGTGGTGGGTGACGACAACACCATTAACGAAGCAGAAAGCACAGGTAAAGTAACGCTGTCAGGTACGGTCGGCGGTGATGTGACAGTCGGTGATACCGTTGCTTTACAGTTAGGTGATGATGCCCTGACGACGACTAAAGTGGTCGACCTTGGCAACGGCCAACTAGGTTTCGCCGTGGACGTGGACGCCAGCAAACTGGTTGGCGTCGATGGCCAAGCTATCACTGCATCGGTGACCATTACCGATGGTGCAGATAACTCCGTGACTGCAACGGATACTGAAACCTACCAAGTCGATGTGGATGCGCCAACGGCGAGTATCAACCTCGATCCAATCGTGGTTGGTGACGACAACACCATTAACGAAGCAGAAAGCACAGGCAAAGTAACGTTGTCAGGTACGGTAGGCGGCGATGTGAAAGTCGGTGATACCGTTACTTTAGCGCTCGGTGAAAACCTTCTAACCACGGCGAAAGTGGTTGACCTAGGCAATGACCAGCTTGGCTTCGCCGTGGACGTGGATGCCAGCAAACTGGTTGGTGTCGATGGCCAAGCTATCACTGCGTCTGTAACCATTACTGATGGTGCAGGTAACGCCGTGACTGCAACGGATACTGAAACCTACCTAGTCGATGTAGACGCGCCGACGGCGAGTATCAACCTCGATCCAATCGTGGTGGGTGACGACAACACCATTAATGAAGTAGAAAGCACTGGCAAAGTAACGCTGTCAGGTACGGTAGGCGGCGATGTGAAAGTCGGTGATACCGTTACTTTAGCGCTCAGTGAAAACCTTCTAACCACGGCGAAAGTGGTTGACCTAGGCAATGACCAGTTTGGCTTCGCCGTGGACGTGGATGCCAGCAAACTGGTTGGTGTCGATGGCCAAGCTATCACTGCGTCTGTAACCATTACTGATGGTGCAGGTAATGCCGTGACTGCAACGGATACTGAAACTTACCATGTTGATTCGAACCCACCACAATCTGAGTCATTTACTGAAACTATCAGCACAACAGGCAAAACGAAGGTTGTGTTCAATACAAACTTCGATAATGTCGAAAATGATGATGATCATATTTCAGATAAAGAAGATGACCTATCTGAAACGCCTCTAAATATTGTCGTTACAGAGCTTCCTGATGACGGAAAGCTATTCCTAAAAGTCAGTGATACTGAGTTTGTAGAAATCAAATCAACGGATCTGCATATTGTAGATGAGGTAACCGGCGAAGTAGTTCAGCAAGGTACTCCTTACGACCCTGACAGTATTTACTATGAACCAGATACTGAAAATGTTGGTTTCTTGCTTGGTACAAAGGATACATTTGAGCAAGAGCTTGGTTCGAGCCAAACCGAATTTTATAACTGGGGTGATTCATCGGATGGTAACGCTAGCAGTGTAAGAATAATGACATTGAGCAACGGTCATATCATTAGGATAAGCACTGACGATGGTTTACTAACACAATTCCGGGGTGATCCAGATGCCGACCACGTAGGGTACGGCATTGGTGTCGATGGCAATAGCGGTATCAATGCCGGAGAAGTCATTACGATAGACTTTGCTAATACACCAATCGATTCGTTAGCTATAGGGTTAGATGGGCTAGGTGGAAAGTTTGAATATGGTTCAAATGACAGCTACGCGGTGTTTGTCGTTAAGTATGACGATGATTCATCAGATACGATTAAGTATACAAAACCTGATGGCTTTGAAGGGAATGAAGGGGCATTACAGGAAATTATCTTTAACTCCCCAGTGGGTAAGTTGATTACTTCGATTGATATTACTACTGAAGGCGATGGTAACTGGGAGCTCAAATATATCGAAGCTGAGCCTCAAGAAGATACATTTGATTATAAGGTTGTTGATTCTTCAGGAAACTACAGTAACGAGTCACAAGTGACTTTAGATAAAGATGGTTTAGAGGCTAATTTACCACCAAAACCATTAATTGAAGCTATTGACGCGCAAGCAAATAGCATCGAGGAAGGGGCTAATTTAGTCTTCGACGTTTCATTAGATTCAACTACAGCTACTCAGTATAAATACCCTGTAAAATTTGGTACAGGGTCAACCACAGCAGACAGCCAAGATATAAACTTTGCAAGTGCTATATTTAGTGACGGCGTAACCTATGATAATGTAACTAATTCATTGATTGTTCCTGAAGGTGTTGATTCGTTTACTATCACTATTCCTACTGTGGATGACCTCCAGACTGAATCCACAGAGTACTATGAGATCCAAATCGGTGATCATTCTACGGGAGTAAACATAACAGACAACGAAACACTGACTCAATTTAAGTCTATGGAAGGTCAAGAGTTAGAGCTTGTTGGTTTACCGAGTGGTTTTGCTTTCCCGGCCGGTGTCACATCTATCAGCACCGAACTTGGTGGAGTTGTAGAATTACAAGACGGTAAGATTGTATATCAGCCACCTCAACGTGATCATTCTGATGAAATCAGTGACCAAGATAGCTTCCATGTGGATGTGAATGGCACAAGACATACCATCCTAGTCGATATTGCAGATTCTGCACCTGTTGCAAAAGACGACTCACATACACTTGATGTCGTGATCGACTCGTTTAGTGTCGGTGGCATAGAAGCAGCGTGGAGTTCGATAGAGGGGGGTACTAATACCTCCGTTTTCGATAGTAATGATAATGATAGCGCCAATGATCAGCTGCGTTGGGGAACTACCGATGACAATGATCCTCAATCAGGTTACGGTTTTATCGACAATGACTTGGGTTTGAACGGTGAGCTTCCGTTAAATGAAGACGTTATTCTGGGTACTTTTACCCACTTCAATAACCCGATCAGCTCTGGAACGGCGATTACAGGAGCAACGTTATCTGTAAGTTTTGAGTTGGTTGATACTTATGGAAACCGTCAACTAGTCGAACTGGACATCGAGTTTGACCATAACGAAACACCAAATGATGTCGGTTCCGGTGACGATATAGTAACCATTACAAGTACAGCCGCGACATTTAACTTTGATGGTAAAGAATATTCTGTAGAAGTTGTTGGCTTCAAGGATGTTAACGGTAATGTTGTTACCTCAATAAATACTTCTGAGAACCAGGATACATCGTACGATCTTGCCATTAAACTTGTCCCAGATAGCAATTATTCTGAGCCTTCTTTATCCGGTAATGTTTATGAAGATAACGGTTTTGGCCCAGATGAGATCGCGCAAGATGATGTTTCCGTTGTGTCTGTTAGAAGCAGTACTGGCACTGTAGGTGCAATTGGTCTAGCTCTACAAGGCCAATATGGTCAATTAACGTTGAACGAAAACGGTACTTATGAGTATGTAATCAACACTTCACATAATGCGATTCCAGAAGATGCGGTCGAATCATTCACTTATACACTAGAAGATTCTGATGGCTCACAATCTGAAGCAACAATTAGTATTGATTTTAATCTGATTGATGCTTCTGAAATTAGGGCGTTAGACGATACTGTCAAGACGACTGAGGGACAGGACATATCGGGTAACCTTCTAGATAATGATGGGGGTATTATTCAGTCTGTATCTGAGTTCTCAATTGCTGGCTCTAATACAGTGCACTCGGTTGGAAGCCGAGTCGCTATTGAAGGGGGATTCATTACAATCCAAGCCAATGGTCAATTTTTGTTTGAGGCTGCGGATAATTGGAATGGTAATGTACCTGCCATTACGTACGTGACAGATACTGGTGCATCAGCAAGACTGAATATTGAAGTCGAAGCGGTCGACTCTCCGACAGTTACTGATAAAGATTCTTCAAAAGCTAATGAGCATCATACTGCTACTGGCAACGTGTTATCGAATGACGAGGATATAGATTCTACGTTGTTAGTCGATACCTACTCGATTGAAGGGGTAGACGGCTCGTTTGATGCTGGCACACAGTACACATTCGGCAATCAAGGAGTTTTCGTTCTCAATGAAAACGGTAGCTATTCATTTACGCCTACCGAGCATTGGAGTGGGGATGTTCCAACAATCACTTACACGACCAACACTGGCGCGTCAAATACCTTAGATATTGAGATCGTAGCTGTAGCGGATACGCCTAATTTAGAAGTAGTTTCTAGCAAAACTATTGCGGCCATTGATTTTGAGGATGTTACTCGTCCGAGCACCTCTGTTGATATCGAAAATGTATCTGGTGATGGTACTGTAGGGGAATGGAGCACAAATAACAGTGGTGGTGGGGTTGAGGTCTTAAGTCAAGATGCATACTTAAAGGATGGCTCTTCAAACAAAGTGTTAGAGCTTGAAGCTCATCATGGTGATAAAGACTTATATACAGATATATCTTGTCGAGGTAGTGCTCAATATACACTAGATTTTGATGCCTCTATCCGAATTGGCGACTACCATGCCTCGGATATGGTTGTTAAGTTGTACAAACTAGATTCATTAGGTAATCCGATCCCAAGTTCTGAAGTGACAGTATTTGATTTCAACGAGTTTGATTACACTTATCAAACTATCGAAAATATTGAACTTCCAATTGAAGATTCAGGTAACTATCGCGTTATGTTTGAAGCAAAGGGTTCCGATAGTGTGGGCGTTATCATTGACGATATCGTGATTAAAGAGACGTTAAACGCTGGTGAAGAGGGAGCCTTTATTGCTTTGAGTGAAATTAGCGCTTCCTTAGTAGATACTGACAACTCTGAACGATTAACTATCCAACTTAATGATGTGCCGATTGGAACGATATTACGTGATGGCTCTGGGAATGAGATAACCGTGGAATCAGTTCCTATTGATATTACCGGCTGGGACTTAACTTCACTTGAAGCTAAGTTTAGTCAGTCTGGGCAGTTTAATTTGAATGTATCAGCTATAGCGACGGAAGTGAGCAATAATGATTCAGCGGAAACTAGCATCCAGATACCAGTTTCGGTAACGCAGCAGCCTGTTCACCTCGGTGGTGCTGGCGTAGATACGTTTGAACTTATTCAACCAATTAACAACTCGGCGAACTTTACTTATTCATTAGGCGCTCATGGTGCGATAGGGCCTCAAGGCCCGTTCCAGCAACAAGTTGAATTGACCGATAACATCAGGGTTAGCAGCGGTGACAGTAATGATCGAATAGACTTTGGTATAGGTAAAGGAGACTACGTTATCGATACGGGTAGCTCTCTTCCAAATACGAGTGGTGAAACTCCAGATAGAAGCTTTTTTGAAAACTCAGACTTTATGGATACAAAACAGAGTATTCATGACTCTGATGGAGTGCTGCTACAAAGCGTAGAAAGTGAAGTTCAACCTGTGACAGATACGGTAAATCTAGGCTCTGGTAATGATGTTGTCACTAGCCAAGGTGGTAACTTAGCCGCTTATGGCGGAGATGGTAACGATACTATCTGGGGTTCAGACAATGGCTCTGATGGTATTCGTGGCGGTAATGATGATGATACTCTGTATGGCAGAGGTGGTGATGATTACTTATTAGGCGAGGCCGGTGAAGATACCATTTCGGGTGGTAGCGGTAATGATATCTTAGTTGGTGGTCTAGGAAACGATATTCTAATTGGTGATGATGGTGCAGACATTTTTGCGTGGGTAGATGTTGAAAATGGCGCTGTTGACCGTATTAAAGATTTCACTGTCGATGAGGATATTCTTGATTTGTCCGAAGTATTGGAAGGTGTCACCTTCAACGATATCTCCGAGTTGTTGGATACGATTCCTGATGACAATCTGCAAGGTGTAATTTCGATTGCGGATTCACAAACAGGGGCGGCGTTAACGATTAATCAAGACGGTAAGTCAATGTCTATTGAGTTCGATGGTATGACTGCTGCAGATTTAACTACTTACTTATTTGAACAAGGTGGGCTCAAAGCTAGCGATTAGTAATACTTGTTGGCAAAAATAAATCAAAGGGGCTAATGACAAGCCCCTTTGTTGATCTAGTGGTACTTTTAGCTTTTAGGAAGTGCGGTAAAAATCGTCCATTCCTTTTTCACTTCACCTTTGTAGCCAATGACGGTGGCTGTAACCCGTCTGTTTAGAGCATGGCTCACCTCATCGGTACCGAAAGAAGCCAATTTTGTTTCTCCGAAACCCACTATCCTTAAGCGGTTAGGTGAAATACCATTTTTAATAAGTTCTTGGCGCACATTTTCAGCTCTTCTTTTCGACAAATCTAAGTTGTATTCGTCAGTACCTGTGATGCTTGTATAGCCTTGAAGCTCTATTGATGTACTAGGGTACTCTTTAAGGAAGTCCGCCAGGTCACTGATCTGTTTTGCAAAAATTGGGTTGATGGCGTCGGAGTCGTTCGCAAATAACACTCTAATTTGCATTTTTTGTGAAGATTTTGCGTACTCTCCACACCCATCGTTATCAAGTTCGGATCCTTCTGGTGTTCCCGGACATAAATCCCGATGATTGATTACGCCATCTCCGTCATCATCCATATGGTCGGCGGACTGATCAGCTATAGGTGTTGGAATGTAATCATACTCATCCCCAGTTCCATCACTAGAACTACAGGCGCAGATCATAAGTGCTGAAAGGCTTAGTAATAACACTCTCATATTAATACTCCACTTTCTCTAACCATTCTTGAGGAACGTCAACCCGTAGAGCATTTAATAGCTCTCCCGTGGCATTCATCACTCGATATTTAGCGTATTGCTCTGAATATTTTGCGTCTAAGTAGTCTTTTCGTGCCTGAAACAGTTCGTTTTCTGTATTCAGTAAATCCAGCAACGTTCGCTTACCGATCCGGTACTGCTTTTCATAGGCAATAACTGTTTCTGCGGCGGAATCTACATGGTCGGCAAGAAACTCTTTTTGTTGTAGAGTTAAATCAAGTGCACTCCAGGAAAGTCTTAACCCTTCTTCTACGTTTTTGTATGCACTCTCACGTAAGTCTTTTGCTTTGTTTAATTGGTAGGCGAAATTTTCACTGTTTGCGGCATCACTGCCACCATTGTAAAGGTTGTAACGCATTCTCAGCATCGCAGTAGTTTCATCACTGCGGCCTTCAATGCCACCAGCATCATCTCGCCAGGTTTGGGATGCCTCTAACGATAGCGTAGGGTAGTTGACACCTTTTGATTGCTTGTACTGAAACTTGGCTGAGTCTACATCGGCAATCGCAACTTGAATGACAGGGTGTTGGTCAAATGCTTGTCCAACAGCATCATCAACCGTGTATGGAAGATAATTCTCGTCGGCTCTTGGGAAAATGAGTCCTTGCGGAGTTTGCCCAACTAATCGGGTGAACATAGTATGCGAGTCGTACAAATTGTTTTGAGCAGCAGCTAAGTTACCATGAGCCTTTGCCAAGCGAGCTTCTACCTGAGTGAGGTCTGCTGTAGACCCAATCCCGGAGGTAACACGCTTTTTAATGTCTACGTAAATCTTTTTATGAACGGCTAGGTTATTTTCTGAAAGCGTTAAAATTTCATACGCTTTTACAGCATCAAGATAGACTTTGGTCACTTCGAGAGCTTTGTCGGAAGCGTCGGCAAGTAGTTGATATCTCAATGATTCGGCATCGGCAGCAGTACGGTCAATATCATTGAGTGTGGCAGAACCATCCCAAATCAGTTGCGTTAGAGTGATTGATGCTTCTTTTCGTGTTAAGTCAGTTTCACTGCGGTCAAGGTCTGCTGGATCAACTCTTTCATACCCAATGCCTGCATCAAGATCAACCTTCGGAAGATACGCTCCAGAAGACGCATCATTGACATATTTCCTACTAGTGAATTCGTTGAATGCACTTTTGATATCAGGGTTACTTTTCAATGTTAGAGCTACAGCCTGCTCTAGTGTTTGCCCAAAAGCAGGAAGTGATGCAATTAGGCCACTGCAACAAGCGATGGTTAGTCGAGTCCATTTCACAGTAGTTCTCCTAAAAATTGGGTTGTTTTTTGTCAAGTGCATCTCAAAAGTGAGACCGAATGACATAAATAACAACGAGTAAGAACTAATTTCCAACTTGCTGTTATACAAAGGCATTTATTAACAAAAATTTTTTGTTCCTTAACTAAACCCTAGCATATGCAACGGGAATTGCTTGCTTTAATCAAAGTGAAAATGCTCTAGCTATTAATAAGATAGTTAGCAATAGTTCCGTTTCACTACCAGGTGAAATTTGACGTTGTCCCATAAAGTCAAATTTAAAGTAGCGCGGTTGCTAAAAAGCATAATAGCCATGAGTTGACTAAACTATAGACGTAAATATTGGGGTGACAAATATTTAACTAAGCCAAGGGCAGGCGAGGTAAATATGGGACAAGTTAATCTACGTGCTTTATTTGGCGCGACAGTAGTTATAGGCCTTGATGGCAATATCAAGCAACTCAAAAGTGGCGAGTATCCCTTACCGGGAGAGTTGGTTATCCAAGAGCTCTCACAACCGGGTAATGTGGCGGTAGAAAGGGTTGTAAGTGATGGTTCAAGGCAAGATATTACGTCTGATGTTCAACAAGTGATTGAGGCTATTGCTCAAGGTGGTGACCCAACGCAACTAGGGGATGATTTTAACCCTGCCGCGGGAGAGGCTATAGGTTCGAGCCTTCAGGTTAGTGGAGCAATCGATCGAATAGGAGCTGAAAGCCTAGCAGCCACATTGTTTGAAACAAATGCAAATGGCTTAGGAGCACTTTCTAATACTCAAATACTCTCTCTATTGGAGTTACTTCAAAGCCTCCAAGTAGAAGAATCGATTATTTTCTCTCAAGTTCAAGACATTAGTAGCCCGACCGTTAGTGAAGGCGAAAATGTCGTATTTGAGGTGACTTTAGACCAACCAAGTAACCAAGATACTGAAGTAACGCTAACCTTGAATCAAGGTACGGCTTTTGACGGGCAAGACTTTGATAGCTTGTTAGTTGAAATTACGCTTCCAGACGGAACGATCTTAAACCCTGAACTTGGTCCACAAGGAGAACTAATTATTACAGTGCCTAGTGGTGAGACAGCGTTACAAGTTACGATTCCCACAATAGAAGATGAAATATCGGAAAGCGATGAATCTTTTACTCTCAATGGCACGACAGTAACACAACCAACACCTGTTCAAGGCACAGCGACCATCCAAGATGATGATGACATACCTGTGATCACAGAAGTGTCTTTGGTTGGTGAGACCGTGCCTGAAGGTCAAGCGGCTGAATTTAAAGTGACGTTAAGTAATGCCAGCAGCACAGACCAAACTTACTCGATTGGCTTAGTCAATGGCACAGCCGGCGATGATGATTACGATACCAACGTGTCCAACATCGTGTTTAGTGATGGCGTGACTTATGATGCTAATACGGGGCAAATCACAGTCCCTGCGGGCGTCACCATGTTCACCGCAACAGTGGATACCACGCAAGACACCATCGATGAGCCGGATGAAACCTTCGACCTCCAAGTGGGTGGGGTGACAGGCACTGCGACCATCCAAGATGATGATGACACACCTGTGATCACAGAAGTGTCTTTGGTTGGTGAGACCGTGCCTGAAGGTCAAGCAGCTGAATTTAAAGTGACGTTAAGTAACGCCAGCAGCAGCGATCAAACCTACACGATTGGCTTAGTCAATGGCACCGCCG
>NZ_JBQEQR010000041.1:0-31630 GCF_052037695.1 Vibrio sp. WZ-1
TTTCCCCATGTGAGAGTAGGACATCGCCAGGCTTCAAATTTAGACTTAAATGTCTAACCAGTGCGGAGCGGTAGTTCAGTTGGTTAGAATACCGGCCTGTCACGCCGGGGGTCGCGGGTTCGAGTCCCGTCCGCTCCGCCACTTATTTCAAAAACCTCGCTTTTGCGAGGTTTTTTTGAATCTACAATGTGATAAACTGTAGTTTCTACAGGGGTGTAGCTCCAATTGGCAGAGCAGCGGATTCCAAATCCGCGTGTTGGGAGTTCGAATCTCTCCACCCCTGCCATATTTAAGGCTCTAGCAGAAATGCTGGAGCCTTTTTCGTTTCTGTCACTTTTCTAAAGTATCTAAAGTATCTAAAGTGATCTTGAGTGCCGGAGTGCGAGACCTCTTGGTGGCAAATCCTATCGAATCTCCGGCGCGCTGGTTCCCTACTATATTTAAAGGCTCTGACTGAGGTAAGAGCCTTTCTTGTTGTTGCTAGGCATTCCTTTGGTTTATAAGGAGATGTACTTGCTCTCTGCTATTTCCCAAAGGGCTTTGACTAATGGGTTTTCTAACTGACTTTTAGTACAGCAGACACCGAGCTCAAATGGTTTAATTGGAAGTACTTTAAGCCTATTTATCTTTTCTCTAACGGGGCTGTTGTTGATTACTACATCAGGTGCGATACCAATGCCACAACCTAACGCAACCATACTGACAATAGCTTCATGCCCTGAAACTTGAGCATAGATATTCGGCTTAATCTTCATTTGTTTAAACCAAACGTTAGCTCTTTCCCTAGCAGTACCCGCTTCTGGCAAGATAAAGGGGATCGTTGACCAGTCTGGGCTTTCCTTCTGGAGCTCTTCCGCGAAACTACTGATCCCGATAGGAGCAATAACAGATAGCGGAATTTCACTGATTGGTTCAAAAGCGATCTTCGCTGGTAGTTGTTCTGGTTTAGCAGAAATAGCGATATCAGCTTCATCCGCCAATATCTTATCGATGGCTTGAGCTGGATCGCCAGTGGAGAGCTTGAATTCAATAAATGGGTGCTGTAGGCGGAATTCAGAAATGAGTTCAGGCAGATGGCTATAACTTGCAGTTACTGAGCAAAATAGACGTATCTCTCCTTTTAGATCATCTTCCGTTCCCTTAATGTAGCTTTGATATTGTTGCCATTCTCCAAGAATCTTTAATGCCACGGGTAATAGCTTCTTTCCTTGAGCCGTGAGCTCCACACTTCGGTTATCGCGTAAAAACAGCTGTTGGTGGGTTTCTTCTTCCAATTTTTGGATCTGGCGGCTCAGGGCTGATGGACTGATATGCATTGCCGCAGCTGTCTTGGCAAAGCTTTTACTATCACATAGATGAATGAAAAGTTGCAGGCTTTTGATGTTCATTAAATAATCACTTCCATGTTGCATTAATTGCAATAAGTAATTGTGAATATATCACTTTAAGCAACAAGATTCCTGATTTAGTATGAACTCATTCGGTAAGAGAACTACCGACCTCAATGGAAAAATTCTTTAAGGAGCGCCCAGATGGCTAACTATTTCAATACTTTAAACCTACGCGAGCAGCTAGACCAACTAGGTCGTTGTCGTTTCATGGACCGCAGCGAATTTGCAACAGAAGCGGATTACCTGAAAGGTAAGAAAGTCGTTATTGTTGGTTGTGGTGCTCAGGGCCTAAACCAAGGTCTAAACATGCGTGACTCTGGTCTAAACGTAGCGTACGCACTACGTCAGGCGGCGATTGACGAGCAGCGTCAGTCTTACAAGAACGCAAAAGAAAACGGTTTTGAAGTAGCAAGCTACGAGACGCTAATCCCAGAAGCAGACCTAGTAATCAACCTTACTCCAGACAAACAGCACACTAACGTTGTTGAAACGGTTATGCCGCTAATGAAAGAAGGCGCTGCATTAGGTTACTCACACGGTTTCAATGTGGTTGAAGAAGGCATGCAAATCCGTAAAGACCTAACGGTTGTAATGGTTGCGCCTAAGTGTCCAGGTACAGAAGTACGTGAAGAGTACAAGCGTGGCTTCGGTGTTCCTACACTGATCGCTGTTCACCCAGAAAATGACCCTAAAGGCGAAGGCTGGGATATCGCGAAAGCATGGGCAGCAGGTACAGGTGGCCACCGCGCAGGTTGTCTAGAGTCTTCATTCGTTGCAGAAGTTAAATCTGACCTAATGGGTGAGCAAACTATCCTGTGTGGCATGCTACAAGCTGGTTCTATCGTATCGTACGAGAAGATGATCGCTGACGGCATCGACCCAAGCTACGCAGGTAAGCTACTGCAGTACGGTTGGGAAACCATTACAGAAGCACTGAAATTCGGTGGCATCACGCATATGATGGACCGCCTATCAAACCCAGCGAAAATCAAAGCATTTGAACTATCTGAAGAACTAAAAGATCTAATGCGTCCGCTTTACAACAAGCACATGGATGACATCATCACTGGTGAGTTCTCAAGCACTATGATGGCTGACTGGGCTAACGATGATGCAAACCTACTAGGCTGGCGAGAAGAGACAGGCGAAACAGCATTTGAAAATTACCCAGCAGGTGATGTTGAAATCTCTGAGCAAGAGTACTTCGACAACGGTATTTTACTAGTGGCAATGGTTCGTGCAGGCGTTGAACTGGCGTTCGAAGCTATGACTGCATCAGGCATCATCGATGAGTCAGCGTACTACGAGTCACTACACGAGCTACCACTAATCGCAAATACAGTAGCACGTAAGCGTCTATACGAAATGAACGTGGTAATTTCAGATACAGCAGAATACGGTAACTACCTATTCGCTAACGTAGCAACACCGCTACTGCGTGAAAAGTTCATGCCATCAGTATCAACAGACGTTATTGGTAAAGGTCTAGGTGAAACATCTAACCAAGTGGACAACGCAACGCTAATCGCTGTTAATGAAGCAATTCGTAACCACCCAGTAGAGTACATTGGTGAAGAGCTACGCGGGTACATGACTGATATGAAGAACATCGCTGTAGGCGGCTAATTACCTGCCTTAAGGTTCCATTTCGGTGTCGAAGGTGCTCATTTACTATCGTAAACTCCGCGCCTTCTCCTAGAAATGAAACCTTAATTCAGCGCAATTCGTTTAAGGGACTAAAGCTCTTAGCTTCGAATATACAATCTGCGTAATTGCACTAAAGCAAAGCAGTAAGAACTCCAGATAGACTGGGGTCAATAAATACAAAACACAACATCTAATTAAAAGGCTTGGTCTCCGTTGACCAAGCCTTTTTGTTTTTATGAAAACGACTTTTTCGTTCGAACTGTGGGATAGTTTCGCTGTTAAAACCGGAAATGTTCGTTGGGATAGAATTGAAAGAAGTAGAGGTAAAGTAAGTGTTGACGGAATTTGCCGTTAAGAAGACAAAATTGGAGCGAATCCCGAATCCCGAATCCCGAATCCCGAAAAACAAAAAGGGTTGACGCGCTCACGCCAACCCTCAGAACTTTCTCGCTTCTCGCTTATTTATCAGCTAGCTTTTCTTCAAGCTCAGCCAATTTCTTTTCCATTTCTGTCAGCTTTTGGCGTGTGCGCAGCAGAACTTGAGTTTGTACGTCGAATTCTTCGCGGCTAACAACGTCTAGCTTGTTTAGCTGACCTTGGATTACTTGGCGAACTTTTTGATCAACATCGGCACCTAGCTCTTTGACTGGCTGTGGCATTGATTCGTGAATTTGTTTAGCGATTTGCTCTAATTTCTTTGGGTCAAACATAGTGGCTAAAACTCCTTTTGATTTGCCCACATTCTATGTAAATGATACGGGAAAGTCGCCATTTAGATGGCAAAAAAGAGAGCGGCAATAAAAAAGGTCACCGAAGTGACCTTTTTCTTATAGTGTTACAAGCTTACTTGTTATCAGCTAATTCACGATGAGCGGCTTTCGCTTCATCCACGCGCGCTAGCTTTTCCAGGTCTTTGTCTTCAACAAATACTGGTAGTGGCTTGTGTTTCTCAGCGAGGTAGCTGTAAATCACAGGCAGTACGAATAGCGTAAACAGTGTACCGATCGCTAGACCCGCAACGATTACAATACCGATACTGAAACGCTGAGCTGCACCAGCACCTGTTGCGTACATCAGTGGGATCAGACCAGCAATCATCGCTGCCGTTGTCATTAGGATTGGACGAAGACGAACTTTCGCCGCTTCCATAACTGCATCAATGCGAGATAGCTTGTTGTGTAGCTGCTCTTCTTTCGCAACCTCACAGATCAAGATACCGTGCTTGGTAATTAGACCAACCAGAGTAATCAAACCAACCTGCGAGTAGATGTTCATCGATGCCGTACCCCACGCCAGAGCAATCAGAGCACCACATACTGCTAGCGGTACTGATACCATGATTACGATTGGATCGCGGATCGATTCAAATTGAATCGCCAATACTAGGAAGATGATCGCTAGTGCCAAACCGAATGTTGCGTACAGTGCGCTACCTTCAGTTACAAACTGGCGAGCTTCACCCATGTAATCATGGTTGTAGCCTGCGGGTAGTTTGCTTTGTGCGATATCTTCGAACCAGTTAATTGCATCGCCCATCGCAACACCTGGTGACGGAACCGCACCAACCGTTGCAGAGTTCAACTGGTTGAAGTGAGGTAGGGAACGAGGTTCTGCGACCACATCAATCGTGATTAAGCTGCCCAGCGGTACTGCTTTACCGTCAACAGAACGTACGTAGTAGTTCTTCATTGACTCTGGGTTTAGGCGCCATTTACGCTCAACCTGAGGGATTACCTCATAAGAACGACCGTTTAGGTCGATACGGTTTACGTAACCATCTGCCATCATCGTACTTAGCGTTACACCAATGTCTTGCATGGTCACGCCATATGCGCCTGCTTTGTCCTTGTCGATGCTGATTTTCATCGTCGCTGAATCGTAGTTTAGATCCAGGTCTGAGTAGACGAACATAGGGCTGGTTGCCACATTAGCTAAAATATCACTTGCGATAGTAAACAAGCTTTCGAAGCTATTTGGTGTCGTAATAACGAACTGAATAGGTAGACCTGAACCTGCACCTGGTAGTTCTGGCATCTGGAATGCCGTCACAGACATACCTGGTACCTGAGAGACAAGGCCACCAACACGCTTGGTGATTTCAGCCTGGCTTGCTTCACGTTCGCTCCAAGGTTTTAGCGTCGCAAGACCGAACGCTTGGTTTGAATTTGGCACACCGTTAAACACCTGAGCGTATTCTACTTCTGGCTGATCAGACAGAATCTTGTTTACGTCATTCATGGTGTTTTGGATGTAATCCAAGTTAGCATTCGATGGAGCTGTACCCATCAGAACTACAACGCCTTTATCTTCTGAAGGGGCTAATTCACTTGGAATGAACTTAAACAGAATTGGCAGCGTTGCAAATACGATGATTGCAAAAGCAATGATAACCGGACGATGTGCCATGACCGCGGTTAGCATTTTCTCGTAACGGTTGGTCATGCCATCTAGTACATGATGAACCTTTTGCTCGAACTTGCTTGGCTCTTCATGTGCTTTCAGCATTTTCGAACACATCATCGGCGACAGAGTTAGCGCGATGATACCGGACACAAACACCGCACCCGCCAGCGTTAATGCGAACTCTTTAAATAGTGAGCCCGTGATACCGCCCATTAGTGCGATCGGCGCGTATACCGCACCTAATGTCAGTGTCATTGCGATAACCGGTACGGCAATCTCACGTGTACCAATGATGGCAGCACGGAACGGTGATTCCCCTTCCTTTATATGGCGGTCGACGTTCTCAAGAACAACGATCGCATCATCCACCACCAGACCGATGGCGAGTACCATTGCTAGAAGTGTCATCAAGTTCCATGAGAAGCCCATCGCCTGCATTACCATCGCAACACCAATCAATGATAATGGGATAGTAACGATAGGGATGATTACCGCACGGAATGAACCAAGAAATAGAGTGATAACCACAAGTACGATAACCGCCGCCTCAATAATCGTCTTCACAACTTCGTGAATTGATTCGTTGATAGCGATAGTTGAGTCATACATGATGTTCATCTTGATGTTACTTGGTAGGTTACGCTCTAGTTGAGGTAATAGTTCAAGTACATCTGCCGCAATGTTGATTGGGTTAGCACTTGGTGCTGCGTTAATTGCAGCAACTACCGCTTCCTTACCATTTGCGCTTGCACGGTAAACATCGTGGCTCTTCTCTAGGGTTACTTTCGCAATGTCGCCAAGACGAATGACATCACCGTCGCCCGTTTTTACAACGAGTGCTTCTAACTCGGCAACGTTCGATACCTGAGTATCGGCACTACCGTTATACAGTACAAATTCGCCTATCGCTTGACCCGTTGCTGATTGGTAGTTGTTGGCTTGAAGAACGCCCATCACATCTGTTGCAGTCAGCTTAAGCGCACCCATCTTCGCTGGATCTAACCATACGCGCAGTGCGTATTTCATACCACCGTATAGGTCAACTTTAGATACTCCGTTTACCGTGAATAGCTGCGGGTTGATTACACGCTCAAGATAGTCGGTGATCTGGCTTGAAGATAACTCATCACTGGTGAAACCAATGTACAGAACCGCCGTTGTTGAACCTGTCGACATAGTTACGGTTGGGTCTTCTGCTTCTTTTGGAAGCTGGGAACGAACCGAGTTGGTTTTGGCTAGAATATCAGACAGTGCTGCATTCGGATCTGTGTTCAACTTCATGTTGACGGTAATGGTTGATTTACCAAGTACCGACTGTGAAGTCATGTAGTCGATATTATCGGCCTGAGCCACTGCTTGCTCCAAAGGCTGGGTAATAAAGCCCTGGATCAAGTTGGCACTAGCACCGTAATAGCTAGTAGTTACTGTAACTACCGTGTTTGTCATTTCAGGGTATTCACGAACCTGCATTTTGAAAACAGCTTGTAAGCCAAGCAACGCAATCAAAAAGCTGATCGATACCGCTAAAACTGGACGTTTAATAAAAACATCAGTAAAGCGCATGATGCCTCCAATTAAAGCATTGGTGTTTCAGCAGGTGGTGTTAGTGCTGAATCTTCAACGATGGTCACTTTCGCGTGGTTACTTAGACGGATTTGCCCTGAAGTTACCACCACATCACCTGGTTTCACGCCTTCTAGAATATGCGCGATGTCTTTAGTACGTTCGCCCACTTTTACTACGTGCTGCTTAACGCGTTTTTCACCGTTTTCTTCAGTCACGATGTACACGTTGTCGCCGTATAGAGTAAAGGTGATAGCAGTTTGTGGCAGAGTTACTTGGTTCTCAAGCTTAGGCATAATGATGTTTGCACGTGCGAACATACCACTGCGAAGTTTACCATCGCTGTTTGGAATGTCTGCTTGAACTTGAATCAAGCCACTTTGAACGTTAACCGCTGGTTCGATTGCTGAGATAGAACCTTTGAATGGTTTATCAGGATAAGCATCAACGAAGATGTCTACTTCCTGGTCTAGCTTGATGCGAGAGATATCTGTTTGAGGCACAGTGAAGCGAAGGCGCATTACGGTTGTATCTTCAAGACGAACGATATCAGTACCCGCTTGCAGGTATTGACCTAGATATACGTTACGAATACCAACGACACCAGCAAAAGGCGCTTTGATTTCACGTCGGTCGATGGTCGCTTTTAAGCTCTCAATATCCGCTTTAAGTGAGAAATAGTTTGCTTCCGCTTCGTCGTACGCTTCTTTAGAGATAGAGCCTTTCTTGAAAAGACCTTGGTAACGTTTGTACTTAGCTTGAGCTGCTGGTAGCTTTGCTTGTGAGCTCTTAAGGTTAGCCTTTTCTACTTCAGAATCTAGATGTACCAAAGGCTGGCCTTCTTCAACTTGAGTACCTGAATCGAAAGAAATCTTATCAATCACACCGCTGGTTTCATTCGCAACAGTGACACCTTGGTTCGGCTCGATGAAACCAATCGCTTCGATCACAGGTACCCAATCAACCGCTTTCACATCTGTGACGGTTACTGGGAATTCTGGCTCTGGACGATTCGCCATGTATTCAGCAATTTTTTGTTGCTTGAATAAGTTGAAACCTATCACGCTACCGAATAGTAGAATTGCGATAAGTAACATAAAGAAAGTCCACTTTTTCATTCTATTAAGAACTCCAAGTTAGTGTTTAATAATTGCATCCCAACTGGCTTCAACGGCTGCTTCCAGCGCATCGTCATCCAGCTGATAAAATCCCAAAGCATGTTTTCTAGCAAGCGCAACACTAGCTTCGAAACTCAACCCTGAAAGAATTTCGTTATCGAGGGGTTTGAATACCCCTTCCGCTTTGCCTTGATTAAAAAGACGATCTACTTGGGCAAACATTTGTCGTTCAAGTTCCCTAGTATTTCCACGACTTGCACAAGGCAGTGATTCATATTGGACACGATTGCTTAAAGTGTCTAAGTTTGAACCAGCAAGGTGCCAAATGTTGAGCCACATAGTGCGGTAACGCTCTTTCAATGGCATATCGTCAGTCACATCTGCTTGAACGGCGTCCGCGATACGTTTAGTAACAGTAAGACGAACTTCTTCCAAAAGATGTTCTTTATCTGAGAAATATCGGTAAATCGTGCCTGCAGCGACACCGGCTTCAGTCGCAAGTTTTTGCATGGAAAGACCATGAAAACCTGACTCAGCGATTAAGCGTTCAGCAGCTGTAATGATTTGCTGGTATTTATCTCCAGTAGTGTTATTGGTCATAACCCCACCACCCAATGAATGAACGTTCATTCATTATAGCGTAAAGACTGGTCACTTATGCAACAAAATGTTGCAACTATCCGTGTAAAATTTACGTGAAAATCAGCGTAGCTTTCACAAGGACACCCCTTTATCATAGGCGCCACTATTTCCACCCGCAGAGAATTTTTATGAAGCTGAACCCTAGACAAGACGAAGCCGTTAAGTACGTATCAGGCCCATGCTTGGTGCTTGCTGGGGCTGGTTCGGGTAAAACTCGTGTAATTACCAATAAAATTGCTTATTTGGTTCAGCAGTGTGGCTATAAGGCACGCAATATTGCTGCGGTAACCTTTACTAACAAGGCGGCGCGTGAAATGAAAGAGCGCGTTGGCCAGACGTTGGGTAAGAGTGAGTCGAAAGGTCTGATGGTCTCGACCTTCCACACCTTGGGGCTTAACATCATCAAGCGTGAGTACAAACATCTCGGCTTGAAAGCCGGTTTCTCACTGTTTGATGATCAAGACCAGCTTGCGCTTCTTAAAGAACTGACAGAAAAGCAGCTAGATGGCGACAAAGATCTGCTGCGTCAGTTGCTAAGTTGTATCTCTAACTGGAAGAACGACATGCTGACACCAGAGCAAGCCAAAGCGTTGGCTCAAGGTGAGCAACAACAGCTATTTGCGTTCTGTTTTGAAATGTATCAGAAGCAGATGAAGGCGTACAACGCGCTCGACTTTGATGACCTGATTTCTCTGCCAGTGCAATTGCTACGTAACAATGAAGAAGTGCGTCAACGTTGGCAGAACCGCATTCGTTACCTATTGGTGGACGAATATCAAGATACCAACACTAGTCAATATGACTTGGTGAAGTTAATCGTTGGCGAGCGTGGTCGTTTGACCGTAGTAGGCGACGATGACCAATCTATCTATTCATGGCGTGGTGCTAAGCCGCAAAACTTAGTATTGCTTGGTGAAGATTACCCAAATTTGCGCTTGATTAAGTTGGAGCAGAATTACCGCTCGACCAGTCGTATTTTGCGCGCAGCAAACATCTTGATTGCCAACAACCCTCACGTGTATGAGAAATCACTGTTTTCGGAAATTCCTGACGGTGAAAAACTCAAAGTGTTGCTGGCGAAGAATGAAGAGCACGAAGCAGAACGCGTAACGGGTGAATTGATTGCGCACAAGTTCCTAAACCGCACCGATTATAAAGATTACGCGATTCTATACCGTGGTAACCACCAGTCACGTCTGATTGAAAAGTCACTGATGCAAAACCGTGTGCCATACAAACTGTCTGGCGGCACGTCTTTCTTTGCTCGTGCGGAAATCAAAGACATCATGGCTTACCTACGCGTGTTGGTGAACCCAGATGATGACAATGCATTTCTACGTATTGTGAATACGCCCCGTCGTGAAATTGGTCCGGTCACACTAGAGAAGTTAGGTAGTTATGCCAATATGCGTGGTAAGAGCCTATTTGAAGTGAGCTTTGAAATGGGATTGGAGCAGCATCTTACTGGTCGTGGTTTAGAAAACCTACGCCGTTTCACGCAATGGTTGGTGGCGATTGCTGATCAAGCTGAGCGTGGTGATACGGTTGAAGCGGTGCGCTCGCTTGTGCGTGATATTCATTACGAAGATTGGCTTTACGAAACATCAGCAAGTCCCAAAGCAGCAGAGATGCGCATGAAAAACGTCTCCGATCTTTACTCGTGGATTGTGGCAGATTTAGAAGGTGACAACTATGACCAAGAAGAGAAAACGTTAAAAGAGGTCGTTCAACGTCTTACTCTGCGCGATATGATGGAGCGTGGTGAGGAAGATGAAGACAGTGATGCCGTTCAGCTAATGACGTTACACGCATCGAAAGGTTTGGAATTCCCTTATGTTTACTTGATTGGTTCGGAAGAAGGTATCTTGCCGCATCAAACCAGTATTGATGAAGACAATGTTGAAGAAGAACGCCGACTAATGTACGTGGGGATCACACGAGCACAACGCGAGCTGACTTTCACTATGTGTAAAGAGCGTCGGCAGTTTGGTGAGTTGCTTAAACCAACTCAAAGCCGCTTCTTGGATGAACTGCCATTTGATGATGTTGAATGGGAAGCAAACAAGAAGCCAGTGTCGGCAGAAGAACGCATGGCAAAGGGCCAAGCACACATCGCCAATATTCGAGCTATGTTTAAGAAATAGAACAACGTTGTTCTAACTTGCTTAAAACAAAAAGGCTTGCCAAGTGGCAAGCCTTTTTCGTTGATGTCTTTATTATAGACCTTCAATCATGTGGTCGATTGCCGCGATGATTTCGTCATCAGAACAATCCATACATGTACCTTTTGCAGGCATTGCATTGAAGCCTTGGATTGCGTGGTTGTTCAACACGTCTTTGCCTTGTGCAATACGCGGAGCCCAATCTCCAGCATCACCAGTCTTTGGTGCGCCGTTCACACCAGATGCGTGACAAGCAATACAGAAAGTACCATAAACTGACGCACCGTCGCGGGGACCAGTTGGTTCTGCTTTTACTGGTTCTGCACCTGCAAGATAAACATCACCGACAGGCTTGATGCGTTCTGCGATCGCATCGTATTCAGTTTGGCTGATGTCAGAAGCTAAAGCTGCCGTAGAAAAAGTTAAGGCAGCGAACAAAACGCTAATCATTCGTCGAGACATATCCATTAAACCCACTTCACATTCCAAAGGTAAGTGACTTACCTATTTATATAGTTAGAGTATTTAGCGCGGTTAGAGACAGTTTCGATGCATGGCTTGAATACTATGCAGAATACCATCTCTAACAGTCTAAAGTGATTGAACAATCTGGTTGCGACTGTTAAATCAATGTAAATAATGGGTGATTATATCCCGATAAGTTGTTGCAATAAACAACAAGTTATCCATGACAGGGCGTGAATCACATCAAAAATTCACTTTAAAGGCAGATAACTGTCGAAAAAGAGACCAAACGAGAAAAAAAGTAAAAAAAGTACTAGACGCCATAGTGTGATATCCGTATTATTCCTCTCCGCCGATGGGGCATGCGCCCGTAGCTCAGTTGGATAGAGCGTTGGCCTCCGGAGCCAAAGGTCGAAGGTTCGAATCCTTTCGGGCGTGCCATTCCGGAATACAAATTAACGGCACAAAATAGTGGTGGCTATAGCTCAGTTGGTAGAGCCCTGGATTGTGATTCCGGTGGTCGCGAGTTCGAATCTCGTTAGCCACCCCATTATTTCGGTAACTCATTAAATTAATGAAGTTTCCAGTTTTGATTCAGATATCCCAAGAGTCGAAACAAAATTCGTCGGTGAATAGCGCAGCTTGGTAGCGCATCTGGTTTGGGACCAGAGGGTCGGGGGTTCGAATCCCTCTTCACCGACCACTATTTAGTTTATGGCTATAATAAGCGGTAAACAGAAAAAATTGATGGTGGCTATAGCTCAGTTGGTAGAGCCCTGGATTGTGATTCCGGTGGTCGCGAGTTCGAATCTCGTTAGCCACCCCATTAATTTAGGTGACTTCTTAGTTGAAGTATCCTGTCTGATTTGAGAGAATCAGCAAATACAGTTCGGTGAATAGCGCAGCTTGGTAGCGCATCTGGTTTGGGACCAGAGGGTCGGGGGTTCGAATCCCTCTTCACCGACCACCATTAGAAAGCCTGCTTTTTAGCAGGCTTTCGTCGTTTTAGAGCTTATGATCTCACTTGGACTAGATAAGTCGGCGGTATTTCAATGGGTTTGAACCCAAGTGGGGTTCGCCTGAAGTTAGAATATGGCTCTTCATCGGCCGCTATTTGAAGCCCCAATCGAAAGACTGGGGCTTTTTTGCATTTCCCACCCTCAAAAATCTGCATTCCATTTCAAAGTCACCACAAATGTACAGCTCTGGGAGCTTTTGACCACCCATGATCCAAATGCCTTTCGAGCTGATAAAAGAAACCCCAGCACGATAGCTGGGGCTTTGTATTCTTTGAATTCAGGGCTCTATTGAGCGAGCGTTTTTAAGATTTCATTCAGCTCAACCGTCTCTCGCACTTCATAGTTTGGTTTGATATCGGTTGGATTCGCTGCGCCTGTCTCGTTAACCCACACACTCAGAATGCCCATGTTGTTGGCACCCGCAATATCTGCGGGTAGAGAGTCGCCAATATGAATCGCCTCTTCTGGTTTTGCCTCTACAAGGTTGAGTGCTTTTTGGAAGATGCTTGCAGCAGGCTTCTCTTCTGGCTCTTCGCCACCCACGATGATGTGATCCACCCATTCGTGCATCTGCGTCGCTTTGAGCTTTGGATGTTGGGAGAAGATCGGCCCGTTGGTGATCACCACTAACTTGTAGTGCTGACGAAGCTTGGTCAGCATCTCCTTCACGCCAGGGAAGAAGGTAAAAGCACCCATTCGAGCTGAGTCGAAGAAGCTTTGTGCCTGCTGTGCTTGTTCTCCGTCGATCTCGATACCTTGCTCTGCCAAGATGGTTTGGATTAACCCGCAGCGGAAGGCATTTTCATCTGGCAGTAGCGCAATAAGCTGAGGAAATTCGTCATTGAGCTTTTTATATACGCCTTGCAAGTAGCGCTGCACGAAGGCTGTAGAATCGGCGACCTGTGGGTAAGTTTGAGCAATCCAATCAGAAAATTCTTGTCCTGCCACTTTATCGGCTTGGGATGTGCCACATAAAGTTTCGTCCATATCAAAAAAAATCGCTTTAAGCACAAGGGCTCCTTTATTCACTACTCTGCGTTGAAGTTTGATTATCTCTTATCTCATCCAAAATGACAGGGGAATGCGCAAAATTACCGCTTCAACTTGTGCTTTTTTACTTTGAACTCGGCAAGGTACTTAAAGGTTTCTACGACGCCATGATTAATTTAATCATGGAATCGCATAACAGACGCATAACTTAAGTTCGATGGCATATTTCATGTGTTTTGCAAAACTGCTCACGTTTTAGCCTTACCGTTGGTGAGTGAATTTTGGCTTTTTATGTATGCAGACTATTTTGTTAGTAACATTTTATGTCGAAAAGTCCTAATAGGAACGGAATATTGTTTGGTAAATGTTAATGATGACACGTGAATAATAGGGATACTATCAATAGTGAGTTTATGCGTAAATTTAGAGCATTTTTCTGTTTTTAATGGTGCGTGGCGCACAAAAATGGTGTGTTATGAAAACGGTTAAATACTTGTTAATGCATTTCTATTCGCTCATTGTGCGTGTAATTAATGTTTTTTCGGCGGAATATACTTTAATTGTTGCTTTTTTGTGTAATTTTTGCCAAATTGTCTCCGCATTAAGATTTCAGAGTATTATTCTGAATTTGAACGGATTCATTCAGGTGATGAATGGCGCTTTTATGGCGCGATTTAATACCACAGACAAGGCAGTAGAGGTCTGAAATGTCACTATTAGAGGTGAAAAACCTTCGTATTGAATATCCATCCCGTCACGGTGTCCATGCGGCCGTGAAGTCGCTTTCCTTTCATATTGATCGTGGCGAGATAGTGGGTGTTGTTGGCGAATCAGGTGCGGGTAAATCCACCGTTGGTAACGCCGTTATTGATTTGCTTAGTCCTCCGGGACGCGTTGCTAGTGGCGACGTGTACCTTGATGGGGAGAAAATTTCTGGTTTAACACCGGAAGCGATGCGTAAGGTTCGCGGCTCTAAGATTGGCTTTATCTTTCAGGACCCAATGACCTCGCTTAACCCTCTATTTACGGTTGAGCAGCAACTGAAAGAGACCATCCACGCCAATATGAAGGTGTCGGATGAAGAGGCGTATCAACGCGCGCTTTCTCTTATGCAGCAGGTTGGCATTCCTCAACCGGAAAACCGCCTAAAACAGTACCCACACCAATTCTCTGGCGGTATGCGTCAGCGTGTGGTTATTGCTATCGCACTGGCTGGGGAGCCAGATTTGATCATCGCCGATGAACCAACCACGGCACTCGACGTATCAATCCAAGACCAAATCCTAAACCTTATCCGAGAACTGTGTATCAAGAACAACGTCGGTTGTATGTTGGTGACGCACGACATGGGTGTGGTTTCAAACGTGACTGACCGTGTGGCAGTTATGTATCGCGGTGATTTGGTGGAGTTTGGTCCAACCGCTAAGGTATTGGGCGATCCTGATCACCCATACACACGCAGTCTAATTTCAGCCGTTCCTCGTTCTGATATCAAACTCGATCGTTTCCCGTTGGTAAGCTATATCGAAGAAGCGACAGAGCTACAAGAACTGGACATTAAGAACCACTGGCTGGGGCAAAGCCAAGATCAGCGTGAGTACACGGGTCCTCTATTGGACGTGAAGAACGTGAATCTGCGCTTTGTGACCAAAGATTCGTTGTTTGAAAGCCGCCGCGAATACGTGCAGGCGTCGAACAATGTCAGCTTTGAAGTGCACGAAGGCGAGACGTTTGGCTTGGTGGGTGAATCTGGCTCAGGTAAATCGACCATTGCACGTGTGATTGCTGGTTTGTACGAACCAAACTCAGGACAAGTAAGTTTTGAAGGCATTGACCTAACGGCACTGAAATCAGAAAAAGCGCGTCGTCCATTGCGCCGTCAGATGCAGATGGTGTTCCAAAATCCATATACTTCAATGAACCCGCGTATGAAGATTTTCGACATCATCGCGGAGCCAATTCGTTTCCATAAACTCACCAAGAATGAAGCGGAAACGCGCCAAATTGTGAATGACCTACTTGATCACGTAGGTTTGGGCAAAATGGCGGGTGTGAAATACCCTCATGAATTCTCCGGTGGTCAGCGTCAGCGTATCTCAATTGCGCGTGCACTGGCGACCCGTCCTCGACTACTGATTTGTGACGAACCGACATCAGCGCTAGATGTATCGGTACAGGCACAGATTCTAAACTTGCTGAAAGATCTGCAAAGTGAGCTCAACCTCACCATGCTGTTTATCAGTCACGACTTACCGGTTATTCGCCAGATGTGTGACCGAGTAGGTGTGATGCAGATGGGGACGCTACTGGAAGTGGCGCCAACCGAGCAGCTATTTACTGCTCCTCAGCATGAGTACAGCAAGAAACTGATTTCTCTGATGCCTGAGTTCACAGGTTTGAGAGAAGAGATCAAAACGGCATAAACCAAGTTTTTCGCTTGGCTGACCATCAAGGTCAACAAACCTTAGTCATAACAAAGACGCAAACACAACAAGGGATTCGAATTCCCGCATGAAGGAGTTATGCAAATGAAAACCATGAAAAGCAAATTAGCAGTGGCGCTAATGGCAGCAGGTCTAAGCTTTAACGCATTGGCAGCAGATATCAAAGTTGGCTACGCCGCTGACCCAGTATCGCTAGACCCGCATGAGCAGCTATCAGGCGGTACGCTGCAAATGTCACACATGGTATTTGACCCACTAGTTCGTTTCACTCAAGAAATGGATTTTGAACCTCGTCTAGCAGAAAGCTGGGAGCGTGTGAACGATACAACGGTACGTTTCAAGCTTCGCCAAGGTGTTAAGTTCCACTCAGGCAATGCTCTAACAGCAGATGATGTAGTGTGGACTTTTGAGCGTCTACAAAGCTCTCCAGACTTCAAAGCGATCTTCGACCCGTACGAGAAAATCGTGAAGGTGGATGATTTTACGTTTGATCTAGTAACTAAGGGGCCATACCCACTAGTGCTACAAACCGCAACGTACATTTTCCCAATGGACAGCAAGTTCTACTCAGGTCAGACGGCAGACGGAAAAGATAAGTCTGAGCTAGTGAAGCACGGTAACTCATTTGCATCGACTAACGTATCTGGCACGGGTCCATTCATTGTGACTTCACGTGAGCAGGGCGTAAAAGTGGAATTCGAACGCTTTAAAGATTACTGGGATAAAGCGTCGAAAGGTAACGTTGATAAGCTAACGCTGGTTCCGATCAAAGAAGACGCGACTCGTGTAGCAGCACTGCTTTCTGGCGGCGTTGACATGATTCATCCAGTAGCACCAAACGATCACAAACGTGTGAAAGATGCAGACGGCATCGATTTAGTGACGCTACCAGGTACGCGTATCATCACATTCCAAATGAACCAAAACAGCAATGAAGCACTGAAAGATGTTCGCGTTCGCCAAGCGATTGTTCACGCAATCAATAACGAAGGCATCGTGAAGAAGATCATGAAAGGCTTCGCAACGGCAGCTGGTCAACAGAGCCCTGCTGGTTACGTAGGTCACGATGACAGATTGGTTCCTCGTTACGATCTGAAAAAAGCGAAACAGCTGATGAAAGAAGCGGGTTACGAGAAAGGCTTTACGTTGACGATGATGGCGCCAAACAACCGCTATGTGAATGATGCGAAAGTGGCACAAGCGGCGGCAGCAATGCTGTCTAAGATCGGTATCAAGGTTGATCTGAAGACCATGCCTAAAGCGCAATACTGGCCTGAGTTCGACAAGTGTGCGGCCGACATGTTGATGATTGGTTGGCACTCAGATACGGAAGATTCAGCGAACTTCAACGAGTTCCTAACCATGACTCGTAACGAAGAGACAGGTCGTGGTCAGTACAACTGTGGTTACTACTCAAACCCAGAAATGGACAAAGTGGTTGAAGCAGCAAATGTTGAAACTGACCCTGCGAAACGTGCAGCAATGCTGAAAGGTGTAGAAGCGACGCTATACAACGACGCAGCATTCGTACCGCTACACTGGCAAAGTGAAGCGTGGGGCGCGAAGTCTAACGTGAAAGCAGCAGACATCGTTAACCCAATGGTAATGCCTTACTTCGGTGATCTAGTGGTTGAATAATCACGGTTAGTCGATATTGAGGAGGGATGGATGTCCCTCCTCAACTTAAAGCACTCGACTCAGTTTTGTTTCAGTCGGATTGAGTTGGTTAGTTAGACTGAATTTTCTCTCTGAATAGAGATCTATGGATAGTTAAGGGGCAAGGAATGTTTTCGTTTCTGGTCAAGCGCCTGTTTCAGGCACTGATAGTGATGTTTGTGATCAGTTTGGTGGCGTTTGCCATTCAGGATAACCTGGGTGACCCGCTGCGTGAGCTTGTAGGTCAGTCGGTTTCAGAAGCAGAGCGTCAAGCGCTGCGTGATGAGCTGGGCCTGAACGATCCCTTTATCACAAAATACACTCGCTTTGTGGGTAATGCGCTACAAGGTGATTTAGGTACATCTTACTTCTTCAAGCGACCTGCGGTTGAGGTGATTCTCGATAAGCTGGTGGCAACGCTAGAGCTCGTGTTTGGTGCGACGCTGATTATTGTCTTTCTATCGATTCCACTTGGGGTGTATTCCGCGATACATCCAAAGAGTATCTTCACCAAATTTGTCATGGCGATGAGTAGTGTCGGCATCTCTATTCCGGTGTTCTTAACCGCAATCATGCTGATGTACGTTTTCTCCATCGAACTGGGCTGGTTGCCTTCCTACGGACGAGGAGAAACGGCGAATGTGCTCGGCTGGGAATCGGGCTTCTTCACCATTGATGGTATTAAGCACTTGATTCTGCCGTGCGTGGCATTGGCTTCGATCATGTTGCCGCTATTTATCCGTCTGGTTCGCTCAGAAATGCTGGAAGTACTGAGTTCGGAATATATTAAGTTCGCTAAAGCAAAAGGTTTGAACTTAAACAAAATTTATTATCAACATGCACTTAAGAACACCATGCTACCAGTACTAACGGTAGGTGGCGTGCAAATTGGTACTATGGTGGCCTACACCATTCTTACTGAAACCGTGTTCCAATGGCCGGGTACTGGCTTTCTTTTCCTAGAGGCAATTAACCGTGTAGATACGCCGTTGATCACTGCCTACGTTATCTTTGTTGGTCTCATCTTCGTGGTAACTAATACCATCGTTGACTTGCTGTACGGCATTATCAACCCAACTGTGAACCTAACTGGAAAAGGAGCTTAATCATGAGCCAATCAAATGTAACACCAGCTCCTGAAGCCGCTCCATCGGCATGGCAGCGTTTCAAAGAGTCAGACTTTTTGTATTACTTCAAACGCGACAAAGTTGCGATGGCAAGTTTTACCGTCTTTATGATGTTTTTAGTGTTAGCTTTGGCTGCACCGATTCTGGCACCGACTGACCCATACGATCTGACGTCGATCGACATTATGGACTCAGAGCTACCACCATCTTGGATGGAGGATGGTGATGAGCGTTTCGTGTTGGGCACTGATGAGCAAGGCCGCGATATTTTATCGACCATTCTTTACGGCTCTCGTCTGTCTCTGACCATTGGTTTCCTTGCGGTTGGCCTGCAGTTGGCTCTGGGTATTATCATTGGTCTGTCTGCGGGTTACTTCGGTGGTCGTATTGATAGCTTCTTAATGCGTTTTGCTGATGTACAGTTATCGTTCTCTACCATGATGGTCGCGATCATCGTATCAGCTATCTTTAAAGCCAGCTTTGGTAGTGATTTCTATAGCCAATATGCGGTAGTCATGTTGGTGGTGATCATTGGTGTGGCTGAATGGCCTCAATACGCACGTACTATTCGAGCCTCTGTTTTGGCAGAGAAGAAGAAAGAATATGTTGAAGCGGCACGTGTCATGGGCTTTAAAGCGCCTCGCATCATGTTCCGTCATATCCTACCTAACTGTTTATCGCCAATCTTGGTTATCTCAACGGTACAGGTAGCGAATGCGATCATGTCGGAAGCGGCGCTGTCATTCCTCGGTCTGGGTCTACCAGTCGACCAGCCGTCGTTAGGTGCATTGATCAGCATCGGCTTTAACTACATCTTCTCGGGTGCATGGTGGATTACAGCCTTCCCAGGTATCGTACTAGTAACGCTAGTATTGGTTATCAATTTATTGGGTGACTGGCTGCGTGATGTATTCAACCCCAAAATCTATAAAGGTTGATCTCGGTAGTTAAGAAAACAACAAGTTGAGTATAAAATACGAGCTGGATGAAAATCCGGCTCTTTTTTTGCTTGTTGTTTTATCATTCATGTTTTATTGACGCTTTGTCGCGATAATTTCATCACTAAACCTTATTAGAGTGAAGCGTATGGAAATGAAGAAGGCGCTTAAGCCATCACGTATCGCCCATCCAACTTTGAGCTTAGCCTTACTGCTAGCCTGTGCACCGTTCGCGGGGACGGTAAGTGCGCAAGAATTCCTGTGTCAGGCGACGCAAGCGAGTCATCAAGAGTTACCTGTTCTGGATAAAACTTGCCCTATTGGGAAGGGAGTATGGGGAAAGAAAGTGCCGCAAGGAGGCAATTTATATTGGGTTCAATGTGGCCTATTGCCTAAGAAAATGCCGTTAGTGAAAGCTAAACCACTCTATAACAAAATCAGTACTGATGTCTGGATGAAGCCGGAAGACAAAGGGTTTCGCTGTTTGATTGGTCCGTACAAAAGTTTCAAGCAAGCGAGCACAGATTTAGCCCAAGTTAAGACCATATCTGGTTATAAAGAAGCCTTTATTCGTGTGGTGGGAGCAAATACCTCTAAGCCAGTGAAGAAGACTAAGAGTGTAAGCAAGCCGAAGCCAGTGGCTAAGAACACCTCTGCGTTTGAGCCAAAGCCAGCTGCTGTAGTTGTGCCGAAGGTGGCCCCTTCTACAAAAGTGAAGCCTGTAGAACCTGTGAGTGTCAGCAATAATGTGGAAGTCCGATTAAAGGCCATCTTACAGGGTAAAACTTACGTCGTACCTTACTTGCTTGATGCAGGAAATCAGTTTTACATGGAATATGGTAAACCGTGGAATCGTTTGAGTTATGCAAGCTCGCAGCAAGTATGTGGTGAATTAGGGATGAGCTTAGTTTCTCCAACAGAGTTTAAAGCTTTGCGTGACTCTGGCGTAATGGAGAAGAACAAGTGGCCTCTGCAATTACCTTATTGGGGTAAAGATAAGAAGGGCTTGTTTGCTGATCGAGAGCCAAATCAGCTGACGGGTACCTCGTTGCTGAATGTAGTTTGCGTGAAATAGTTACCTTGAAATAAAGAAGCCCCGCGCAAGCGGGGCTTTGTGTTTATTGGACTCAGAGGTTATTCGTTATCGCCTTCACCTGTCCATTCAATATTGAATTTCACCGCTTCAACGTATTCTGCATTTTCGTCTTTGGTTTTGCCGATGAAGCTATATACGTTACCAATCTCTAAGTCCTGAACTCCTGATAAATCAAAGTATACGCTTGCGTACTCGATTCCATCTTCAAACTGCTTATTACAACTGCCACCGATGTAATGTTGGTTTGTTGTTAGGTCATCACCCGAGAAGGTAAAGATATCGTAGAATTCGTCGATGGTATCGCAGCTAAAGTCTTTACCTTCTACATCAAAATTCATGTACGCCTTGTAGCCTTGAGAACCCTCTACCAAAGCAAAACTGACCATGCCTAGATCGTAAGTGTTATCTTGTTCTGCTGGTAGGTACATGTAGCCAAAACGTTTGTCGTAACTATCATCCGATTTCACTTGAATACGAGCTTCTGCATCAGACTCATCAGCAAAGTATGTGTAGCGCTCTGCCGTCTCATCTAATGCGATAGGGCGATGAACAATGGTCTTTGCGCCTTTAGCTAGGTCATCAGCGTTACCAGCAACGTCAACTTCAAAAGACTCCGTCAGCGACTCACCATCTTCTTCAAATTTGAATGTTGCGATCAGGCGACCATTTTCAACCTTGTAGGTTGCCTCTTCCATTTGGGTGTCGGCGTCAGTACATTCTGTGCGGTTTTCTAGGTTGCGAACATTACCGTAAACAATACCACCTTCAAACTTGATTGATTCACACCATACGCGAGAGTAATCGAACTCATCGTTATCATTACCATCATCCGAGCCGTGCTCTAGGTAGTACCAAGTTTTACCTTCTAGTGGGTGAGTTGCTGGTGGTGGTGTTGCGCCTTCTTTCACCTCTGGCAGTTTAAAAGTTACGCGGGCTTCACCATCTTCGTTGTCTTCTACGCTAACGGTAAAAGTTTGGCCAGCAGCGTAAGCTTTTTCCGGAGTGCCTTCGATAGTGATGATTGCGTTGTTGTTTTCATCGATAGATAGGCCTTCGATAGAGATCGATTCTGCTGAGTGATCTTCTAGTTGGCCGTCTTCGTCTTTAAATAGGCCTGAGATATCGAGAGTTTGCTCGAAAGCTTCACCTTGCTGTAGCTGCCAACCATCAACGATGCTTTGAAGGCGTTTTTGCTCTTCTTCAATTACGATTGGTGCTTGGTTTGCTGTTTCGATATCCAGATCAAATGCAGTGCTTACAGTAGCAAGCGTTTTGCCTGCAGAGTCTTTATCTTCCGCTGTTAGGATGATTTCAAACTCACCTGCTTTGGTGACTTCAGCGGCTGGAGAAAGAACCAATTGGTTGCCTTCGATGCTAACTTCGATACCTGTGCCTGCAAGGTTATGAGTCAGTTTAGGTGTTACCAAGTTTTGGTCTTTGTCTTTGAATAGACCTTCGATGTTCAGTACTACACCATCGAAACTTGCACCTTTCACGATCTCAGCTAGGTTATCTAGCTTGTTCTCTGCAGCATCTTCAACGTCTTCGTTAACAACAAGCTTGTTGTTGACGACGGTTTCTGGCGCTAGGTTGTCACTCTCTGGTGTGCTGTCAGTGATCACTGGGCGTAGGTTTGGATCATTGATGTCTGCGCCAGACTCCACCAAACGGTCAACTTCTTGATCGGCTGCTTGAGCAAACTCTGTTGATTTCTTTTCATAGTTCGCTGGGTTTTGTGCTTTTGATTCCGTCAGAATCTGAGCGGTTTTATGTAATTCGGCGCTTTTATCTACACCCGAAACGAAGTCACTGTATAGATCGATAGGCGCTTCTTCAGTACCACCAAGTGCTTGGTTTACTTTTGCTACTGCTTCTTCTTCCGTTAGCGAGCTGTTGTTTGCCATCTCAATCGCGACAAGGTCTGTGATTGGTGAAATAACGTTAGACGAGTTTGGTGCGCGGAAAACCAGTTCGTGAGCCATCGCTTGGCTTGGGTGATCCATATCTACAGTGTAAGTACCTGCGTAAGTCGGATCTAAAGCGATAAGCTGTTTCTGTTTTGCACCGTTTGGCGTGATAGTTTGCAGTGCCAGAGTACTCTCTGGTTTTGCTTTGATTTTAAGCTGACCTTTCTCATCGGTTAGGCCAAGGAATGTATCATTGGTGTCCCATTGGCCGTTGTTGTTCAGATCTTCAAATACCACTGCGTTTTTGAAGTAACCATCAAAGCCTGTAATCACTACACCAGAGTTGCTGTTGCTTGAACCACTATCTGAACCACCACAACCGGTTAGCGCGATAGCCACTGACGCTGCTAGTAAACTCACCTTATTCATTGTTTATTTGTCCTTGTTTCGTTTCCGAATGAGAAAGTCGCTTTTCGTTTTTTTTATTTTCTAATCTCACTAGTGAGATTAGAAAAGCTGCGCATTTTTAATCGGATTTGGAAGCAGCTTCAAGACACGGAAAACCAAAGAAAAACCGTAAAAAATTTTGGAATATTTTTTGTGGGCTTTTCTATCAATAGAAATATCAAATGAGATTTAAAGTTAGGTCTTTATAAACAATGAGTTGTAATTGTGGTGGTTTATTTATGGGCTGCAGTGTTTTTTGGGTGGTGGTAAATCATGTTTATTTTTAGCTCTTCCACTTTACTTGCGAACTGAGGACGTGGTCGCAGGATGTAGCTATAAACCTCCTCCTGAAGAAACTCATCGTTAGCATGATAATCATTGTTGAAATAGACATAAGCGTATGCGGAGGGCTTGGGAGCAGTTGCGCAATCGGTATTGTTGGAGTAAGAAATAACCTCGCCAAACATACCTTCACCTGCGACGATTGAGGTGTCCCAAAACTGACAGAATTCATGAGCAAATAAGTCGCTATTAGATGTGACAATGTTGAGATCTGAGTCGAAACCGTCGTAATACTCACTATCTTGAGCATGTCGTCGGTCAAAAATATAGTTACCAGCGAGCGCATGGCGATAACCACCGGCAGTCGGAATGAGCAGATCAAATAGGTTGTACTGATACAGCTTTTCTCCTGTATTGACGTTCAAACGTTCTTCCATCGAGCGTTTGTTTTTCTGCATGGTGTAGCTTTCGAAGTGATTATTGTCGAAGATGGTAATAAAGTAGTTTTCTGTTTCTTTATGAACTAGCGAGGTGTAAACCTTTTTAGTGGTCCATATCTGTTGTACTCCGTTGGCTTGCACAATCAGTGAATCATCGCTGATCTTATAGTGGCCGACTTTCTTTAATTCATGCTCTTCAGGACAACGAGTTTTGTTATTGGCTGCAGCATAAAAGACTTGCTCTTCAATAAACTGAAATGCCTCGCAATACACAACTTCATATGCGTATTTTTTTCCGCCAAGGAAGGTGGTAGTTTCAAGGCGATACACAATGCCATCAATGAGAGGGTGTTCCGTATTATTTTGCTCTTCAATCACCGCAGGCAGTTCAAAGCGCGTGGTTACCCAAGCATGATCTTCTGTGCCATGGTGGTCATCTCGTGCTGATACCGCCAAATGCGTAGTTTGACCGAAGGCTTTTGGTGCACCTTGCAACATGATTTGTCCTTGGTTAAGGACACTTAATCCATTGGCATTTTCTAGCCAAATACGCGTTGTCAGCAGGTCACCTTCTGGGTCTTCAAACAATTGCTCCAACCCCAGTGAGTAGTTAATAGGGTTGTTCTGCGCTAGCTCCCAACCAAAGATGATGGTTTGTAGCTGCTGTTCCACCGCAAGGTTAATGATTGGTTTGCCGTTGTCTGTCAAATCATGATTTTGGCTGTTATTGACGTAGGTTTGAGTCAGGCTTTCGGAGTAATTGACCACCGATGATCCCAAAGTATCTTGAACCTGTTCAGGATACTCTGACAACGTTGATTCGAGTGCTTTTTCAAAGGCGAGATCGTTGCTTCGCTCTAGCGCTGATGAGGTTAAGGCTTGCTTTACTTCAATCAAAGAAGTGCGTTCACCATGAGCGGCATTTTTCTTGTCCGTGCCATTTTTCGCTGGCTTGATATTAGCAGCCACAGCAGTCGTTTGTTCATCTGAAAGCCAGAAGCTCGCCATCAAACAGATACCCAGAGTGCCTGCAATCCAGTATTTTTTCATCATGATATTATGCGTGTGCCATTCTTGAGTGCAGCCAACTGCGTGAGAATTTAAGGTCTTTTTCAATCAGACTGGCGCTGCACTCCAGCAGTTCACAGATCTCTTGGTTTTTCATACCCATCAGATATTTGAGCTTCAGAGCGTTAGATTGACGTGGGTAGCGTACACTAAAGTTATCGAGGGCTTTATCCATGATGATCAGTTGCTCGAAGCGATCTTCTTCCTCTTTCATCTGCGTGATGTGTTGGCGTTTTTGTGCTTGATGCGAGCGTGCGTTGTCGATCAAGATTTGGCGCATGACTTTGGCTGCCATTAAGAAGAAATCGCGCTTGGTTTCAATTTCGCTCATGTCGCAGTTAGACATCTTCAAGTAGGCGTCATGGATCAGGGCTGTAGTGCTGTTCACGCTATCTGCTAGTACTTTGTTGTCGGTACCGTATTTCTCCGCGTTGCGTTCGCGTTCTTGCTGGGCAATTTTACGTAGTTGCAGGTAAGCGAATTGGTACAACTCACTTTCTGCCTGCTTATTGCCTGCTTGCCACTGCTGGATAATTTGCGTCAGGGTAGATTTAGAAGCCATGGCTATACGTCCTCACTTATTTTTACAAACTCAGAGATAGAATGGGTTTCGATACGATCAGAACCATCGCGATTACGGCTAATGTCTTGCTGATAACGATACAAAATACCTTGCTCCCACGTTTTGCCTGCTGGCAGGTATTCCCACGTGGTGTAGTTGATTTCTGCTGGGCTTGGTGACCAACGCACCATCACATTCATCTGCGCTAGCTCAGCACTTGGCTGGTCATTGTTGACCCACCACATATCCATATATTCATTGGTGACATCTTGGGTGTATAGACTGGTATCTGTAGGACAGGTAACGGCATCGACAGGTAAACGCAACACTTGGTTATGACGCATTAGCAGACACGATTGCTTCATCGAGTCTTGTAGGTATTGCGTTTGTTGCCACACGCCTTGGTAAGCTATTTGACTATCTACGGAGTCAGGATAGGTAAACCACAACATCTCTGTGCGGTTGTTGTGTTTGATGTGTTCGTTGGTTCCCAGGCCTTGCACTTTTTCCATTAATAGCTGGGTACTTGGATCGAAGTTGAGCGCAACAGAGCGATATTTCCAGTCGCCTTCATCGTTATAGTCCTCTAGCGAAAAACCGTTGAGGTCATTACGTGTACAACCTGTCTCTGAGCAACCCACCAAACTTTCCCATTCAGAAAATTTTTCAATCGGTTCGATAATCTCTTCAGTCACGCGGTGATTGAGTGATAGGAAACACCCTTGGAAGTAGTCGCCAACACTTGGATGCTGAATTAGGTTTTCTTCAGTAATGGTAAAGTTGATCTCGCCAATGGGCGGTCGATAACGTGGGTGGTGTTGATAGCGAATATCGAATGCGCATGCGCGACCTTTCCAGTCTTTCTTCTTGATGATGATGTTTTTAAAGCGCACGTCACGAGGCTCAAAAATAATTTCATCTGAGGCGAAGTTATTTTCGATGTAGTTTTGGCTTTCATTGAGGTGCTCTACCGCTTCTTGCACCGAAACCCAATCTAAGTTGAGTTGGTGCTTGGCATCATCAAGGAAATTGAGATCAATACGCTTAAGCTGTGCTTGAAAGGCCGGGTCAGATAACACCTTGTTTACCAGTACGATTTCTTGACGATTCTCTGGAGTGCTGTCGAGTGAAAGCAGCAAGCGAGTCATATTAATGCTGCGGCTTGGTTTAGTGGTTGCCATGGTTGGAGTGAGCACTTCTTGGCTCGACATTGTAGTGAGCAAGTAGCCGTTGGCATCATTACCTAAAAAGAAGCTGATAACGTCGCCAGGGCGATACTGAAACGCGCCTTTGTCTGTGTGGCCAGAAAGCTTTGAGCTAGTTTTGTAATACAGCCCAGTCACCGGTGAGTCGATGAAGAAGCCTTGCTTTATGGTAGGCGCTGCCGCTTCTTCCGATGGAGTCGTAGAAGTGGAGTTCGCCCATGCTGGTGCTATCGCTAAAGCAGATAGCCAGATCGCAACGGAACGTGTGTACATTTTAATTTTTAAGCCTTTTTTATGTTTAGCCTTACTGTTGAGTGCGGTCCTTTGGTGCACAATTTGGCTGACAACTTATTGATTTTGTGAGGTGCTTCTCTGGCACCGGCGTCATCATCGCCAACAGCATTTTCTGTTTTATGTGTTTGGGGATATCTGGGTTAGACAGAATCCGCCTGCGTGTCAGCTCCATCATGGCACTGACGGACATATGCTCGACGTTTTGCCCCTTGGCATGAAAGACAAGGCGCGTCACTTCGTACATGATGTCTTCTGCAACCTTCTTCTCTTGTTGAAGTTGTATGTTCTTTTGAATCAGAGTGTTACCAAAAAGCAAACCAGATAACACTAAGATTGCGGATAACAATGATGGCAGCGGCCGGCGTTGTACTAAACGAAGTGTACTGTACAGTGGCCAGTGCTTCTTTTGCTCTATTGGGCGTCGTTCCAAAATACATTCAATATCTTGGCGCAGTGTGCGGACGTTAAGGTAGCGCTGCTTTGCTTTCGCTCGTGTTGCTCGTCTCACCACCCAATAAATGTCTGACCATATAGGCTGATCAGGAAACATCAGTGCCAGAATCTTACCCAGTGAATACACATCACTTTGTTCGGTCAAAAACTGTCCGACTTGCTGCTCTGGACTGGCGTATTTTTCACTGAATGCAATTAATGTGGGAGACGAATCATTACTGTTTGATTGCACCTTTTGCGTTAGGTTGAAATCGAGCAGCTTTGGTCGTTTATTGCGATCAATTAGGATGTTTTCTGGTTTGAGATCTGCATGCAGGACTTGATGCTGGTGGGCGTGTTCCATTGCCTGACAAATCTGCTTGAACAGCAATAACTTGTCATCGTATTCCATTGGCGTGAGCAACAAATATGAGTCTAGGGTCTGACCGAAAACACGTTCCATCACTATGTAAACCGAGTCACCGTGCAAGCCGCCATCAAACACTTTGGCAATGTAAGGGTGGTTTAAACGAGCCAGAAGTTGGGCTTCATCAAACAGTGCGCGTTTGCCTAATACCTTACTGAGGTTGGTTTGAATGAACTTGATTGCAAGGTCTTGTTCAAACGTTTCGTCAGCGCGCAGTGCGGCATACACCACCCCCATGCCTCCGCGCCCTAACTCGTGGGTAAGGCGGTACTTGCTGATCTCTTCACCTGTTAGATCGACCTCTTGTTTGGTTGCCAAATTCGCACCGAAGCTGAGCAACTCTGTTAGTTGTTTTTCTTCGTTTTCACTGGCTAAAAGAGGAGCAACTTGGAGGTAAAGCTCAGGTTGACTCTGCTGCAATTCGTTGAGGTATTGCTGCTTCTGAGAGTCGTCCAGATCAAGCAGGTGATAGTAAATCTGGGTTTCGCTGGAGCCTAACTGCACTGTACTTCGTATCTTATTGTTTTAGGTACGCTATTTTATAAGAAACTCAATATTAATGTCATTTATTTATTAAGCTCTAAATCACAATGTTGGGATTGCAATTTGATGGTTATTTGAGCGTTAAGGTTCTGATTTTATTGATGGGTGTAGAGGATGATTTTTACTTGGCTTGTCGGCGAGGTGTCTATTGGTCATAATGTTACTAGTAACATTACTGATAAATTAGATATTTATGGCTCAACAGAATAAGAAAGTACGAACGACGCTACAGGATGTCGCAGATAAAGTTGGCGTAACGAAAATGACGGTCTCGCGTTATATGCGTAATCCAGACTCTGTAGCAGAAAAAACACGAGTGAAGATCGCCGCCGCGATTGAAGAAATGGGTTACATCGAAAACCGAGCGCCAGCGATGCTGTCGAAGTCTTCCAGTAAAGCGATTGGCATTTTGCTGCCTTCATTGTCCAACCAAATTTTTGCGTCTTTTGTTCAGGGCATTGAAACAGTCACCAAAGCCAATGGCTACGAAACCCTCCTTGCACACTTTAGTTATGATGAATTGGAAGAAGAGCGCAAGATTGCCTCTTTGCTTTCTTACCAAGTCGACGGCTTAATCCTAACCGAAAGCCATCACACTCAGCGTACGTTGCAGATGATCAAGAATGCAGGCGTGCCCGTGGTCGAAACGATGGAACTGCCAGAACAGCCGATTGATATGGCGGTGGGTTTAGATCATGAAGATGCGGCTTATAATGTCGTGAAGCGTATGTTGGAGTCAGGAAAACGTACGATAGTCTACTTCGGTGCCCGCCTTGATACGCGTACCAAGCTACGTATGAAAGGTTATGATCGAGCGATGATAGAAGCAGATTTAGAGCCCAAGCATATATTAACGGGTGAACACTCAAGTTTCTCCTTGGCGTCTGATCTACTAGAACGTGCTTTAGGTACTTATCCAGATCTGGATGGTGTGTTTTGTACTAACGATGATATCGCAATCGGTACACTATTAAATGCGCAGCAACTTAATATCAAAGTACCTGAGCAACTCGCCATTGTCGGTTATAACGCATTGGATATCGGTCAAGCCATCAGTCCCAAGTTAACCAGTGTCGATACGCCGCGTTTTGCAATCGGTGAGAAGAGTGCTGAACTGCTTATCTCACGCCTCAAGGGTGAAGAGCAGGCCGAGATGATAGTGGATATGGGCTATCAAATTACCGCGGGCGAGAGCGTTTAACGCACTCTGACTCACGCTTATTTTTCATTATTCGTTTCTGATGAGGGCACGGGCATGCCACACCAACTTGATGCGTTAGATCTTAATTTAATGCGCTTACTTAAAGCCGTGGTAGAAAATCGCAGCATCAAGTTGGCAGCGATGCAGCTTGGTATTTCGCAACCCAGTGCCAGTCGAGGGGTGATGAAACTGAAAGACGTGTTTGATGACCCACTATTTGTACGTAAAGCTCATGGGGTCGAGCCATCCCCAATGGCAATTCGCTTAGCGGCAGAGTTCGATAACATGCTGTCGCCGCTAGAAAAAGTGGTGCAGGAGTTTTCTGAATTTGACCCACTAGAATACCAAGGTCAGATTGCGATTGTGACAGACCCCTATTTGATGGACGAACAAGGGCAGCGCTTACTGCGTGGCTGCCATCAAGCCTTTCCTCAAGCCTCGTTTGCGTTCTCAAGTTGGAACATCTATTCCCAAGATGAGATGCTAGAGGGCGAACACGACTACTGTATTCTCGATCAAGAAACCGAATTGTCGAAAGACATTTATATGCGTCCGTTGTTTGTCGAAAAACGGGTGATACTGGCGCGAAAAGACCATCCAACATTGTCGCAAGTCAGTAATAATTGGGGCACGGTATCGAAATTGCCGCTGGTATCTCTACCTGGGCCAGCGTCATACAATCCGCAGTGTACGGTTGAATCTGAATATCGTCGCATGGGTTACGAACCTGTGGTGCTGCTCAAGTCCTACAATTTGCGTGTTGCTTGCCAAATGCTGCTTGAGACCGATGCGATCATGTACGCCAGCCAAAGTACCGCGCACTTGATGCATGAACTCGCCTCTTATCCAATGCCAATGGTAAACCGCGAGTTTAGCCAATTTGTTGTTTCTGGTGGGTATTTGCAGACGTATCGTAATCATCCATTGCATCGCCATTTGCACCAAGTAGTGCAGCAAACCCTCAATACACCATTAACGTGATCTCATAGACAAACAGTTCTCATAGATATTCAAAAATGAATATCTCAATTACCTGTCTGTTTCGCTGGAGAAGGGCTAATCTGACTACAAATAGTCAGGAGAAGCGGCTCTTTTTATCTTATCAATTCTTTGGATGTCTAATTCTTGAAAGACATTCACCATTCTCCGTTATGCAGTTTTTTAATTTCTGGGGAGGATGAACCATGCTTATTGCACGTCTATTTTTATTGCTCGCCATCGTTGCTGAAGTTGCCGGGACCAGTACCATGTCATTTATCGGTGAAAGTAACGCGTGGGAAGGCTATTTGGTGATGTACGTTCTGATCGCCATTTCTTATTACTTCTTGTCGATTGCGGCAAAGAAAATTTCCATTGGTGTGGCATACGCGACATGGGAAGGCGTAGGCATTGCCTTGATTACCCTCGTTTCTATCGTTCTGTTTGACGCCAATTTGAGCACGCAGCAGCTCGTTGGCTTGGCACTGGCGGTGGTTGGTATTGTGTGTGTGACGTTGGGTGAATCACACGGTCAGCCTCAACAAAAAGATGAGTTGCCACACTCATCGAATGCGAGGTGTGAATCATGAGCCAGTTCTTTACCGTTTCATTTGGATTTGTGGTGTTGGCGGCGTTGGTCGACATCATGGCAAACATGGCGCTGACTCGCTCTAAAGGCTTTGAACGCAAAGGATGGGGTGTCACTGCGATTGTATTGGTGATGGCGGCGTTTACTTTGCTTGCTCAAGCCGTAAAAGAGATTGACCTTGCGATCGCCTACGCGTCTTGGGGCGCGATTGGTATCTTGGGTACCGCGATTGGTGGTGCTTTGCTGTTCAAACAAAAGCTTAAGCCGATTGGCTGGTTTGGTATTTTTGTTGTTATTGCTGCGGTTGTGGTGATGAAGACGGCTTGATGTCTTTTGCCTGAATCCTAGGTATCGTCATTCTAAACAGCGAGGGACGAGCGTGATTCAGAATCTGCCAACAAAAAGTGCTGTGGCAGAGGTATTTCCTTTCGCTTTACAGTACTTTGATAGTAGATTCCTGATCTCGCCTAGGCTCGTCGGAATGACGGATTCATTCATTTATTTAAAAAGAAAAGTGACCAACCCCAAAGCTCGTCATTCTGAACAGCGAGGGACGAGCGTGATTCAGAATCTGCCAACAAAAAAGTGCTGTGG
>NZ_JBQEQR010000042.1:0-502 GCF_052037695.1 Vibrio sp. WZ-1
ATTCCTGATCTCGCCTAGGCTCGTCGGAATGACGGATTCATTCATTTATTTAAAAAGAAAAGTGACCAACCCCAAAGCTCGTCATTCTGAACAGCGAGGGACGAGCGTGATTCAGAATCTGCCAACAAAAAAGTGCTGTGGTAGAGGTGTTTCCTCTCGCTTTACAGTACTTTGATATTAGATTCCTGATCTCGCTTAGGCTCGTCGTAATGACGAACTAATTCATTTATTTAAAAAGAAAAGTGGCCAACCCCAAAGCTCGTCATTCTGAACAGCGAGGGACGAGCGTGATTCAGAATCTGCCAACAAAAAGTGCTGTGGCAGGGATGTTTCCTCTCACTTCACAGCACTTTGATAGTATATTCCTGATCTCGCCTAGGCTCGTCGGAATGACGGATTCATTCATTTATTTAAAAAGAAAAGTGACCAACCCCAAAGCTCGTCATTCTGAACAGCGAGGGACGAGCGTGATTCAGAATCTGCCAACAAAAAAGTGCTGTGG
>NZ_JBQEQR010000012.1:0-2234 GCF_052037695.1 Vibrio sp. WZ-1
ATGACACACCTGTGATCACAGAAGTGTCTTTGGTTGGTGAGACCGTGCCTGAAGGTCAAGCAGCTGAATTTAAAGTGACGTTAAGTAACGCCAGCAGCAGCGATCAAACCTACACGATTGGCTTAGTCAATGGCACCGCCGGCGATGATGATTACGACACCAACGTGTCCAATATCGTGTTCAGCGATGGCGTGACTTATGACGCTAATAGCGGACAAATCACCGTTCCAGCGGGCGTCACCATGTTCACCGCAACAGTCGATACCACGCAAGACACCATCGATGAGCTGGATGAAACCTTCGATCTCCAAGTGGGTGGGGTGACAGGTACCGCGACCATCCAAGATGATGATGACACACCTGTGATCACGGATGTCGCTCTAGTTGGCGATACCGTACCAGAAGGTCAACCCGCAGAGTTTAAAGTCACGTTAAGTAATGCCAGCAGCACAGACCAAACCTACACGATTGGCTTAGTCAATGGCACAGCCGGCGATGATGATTACGATACCAACGTGTCCAATATTGTGTTCAGTGATGGCGTGACCTATGACGCCAATAGCGGACAAATCACTGTCCCAGCGGGCGTCACTATGTTCACTGCAACAGTGGATACCACGCAAGACACCATTGACGAGCCGGATGAGACCTTCGATCTCCAAGTCGGCGGTGTCACAGGCACAGCGACCATCCAAGATGATGATGACGCACCTGTGATCACAGAAGTGTCTTTGGTTGGTGAGACCGTACCTGAAGGTCAGGCGGCTGAATTTAAAGTCACGTTAAGTAACGCCAGCAGTAGCGATCAAACCTATACGATTGGCTTAGCCAATGGCACAGCCAGCGATGATGATTACGATACCAACGTGTCCAACATCGTGTTTAGTGATGGCGTGACTTATGATGCTAATACCGGACAAATCACCGTTCCAGCGGGCGTCACCATGTTCACCGCAACAGTCGATACCACGCAAGACACTATTGATGAGCTGGATGAAACCTTCGACCTTCAAGTGGGTGGGGTGACAGGCACAGCGACCATCCAAGATGATGATGACACACCTGTGATCACAGAAGTCGCTCTAGTTGGCGAGACCGTGCCTGAAGGTCAAGCGGCTGAATTTAAAGTGACGTTAAGTAACGCCAGCAGCAGCGATCAAACCTACAGTCTTGGTTTGGTTAACGGTACGGCTGGAGATGATGATTATGATACCAACGTGTCCAACATCGTGTTCAGCGATGGCGTGACCTACGACGCTAATACGGGACAAATCACCGTCCCTGCGGGCGTCACCATGTTCAACGCGATGGTGGATACCACGCAAGACACCATTGATGAGCTGGATGAAACCTTCGACCTCCAAGTGGGTGGGGTGACTGGTACTGCGACAATCCAAGATGATGACGATGCACCCGTGATCACGGAGGTCGCTTTGGTTGGCGATACCGTACCAGAAGGCCAACCCGCAGAGTTTAAAGTGACGTTAAGTAATGCCAGCAGCACAGACCAAACCTACTCGATTGGATTAGTCAATGGCACAGCCGGCGATGATGATTACGACACCAACGTGTCCAACATCGTGTTCAGCGATGGTGTGACTTATGATGCTAATAGTGGACAAATCACCGTCCCTGCGGGCGTCACCATGTTCACCGCGATGGTGGATACCACGCAAGACACCATTGACGAGCCGGATGAAACCTTCGACCTCCAAGTGGGTGGGGTGACTGGTACCGCGATCATCCAAGATGATGATGACGCACCTGTGATCACAGATGTCGCTCTAGTTGGTGATACCGTACCAGAAGGCCAATCCGCAGAGTTTAAAGTGACGTTAAGTAACGCCAGCAGTAGCGATCAAACTTACTCGATTGGCTTAGTCAATGGCACGGCAGGTGATGATGATTATGATACCAACGTGTCCAACATCGTGTTTAGTGATGGCGTGACTTATGATGCTAATACTGGACAAATCACCGTCCCTGCGGGCGTCACCATGTTCACCGCGATGGTGGATACCACGCAAGACACCATTGACGAGCCGGATGAAACCTTCGACCTCCAAGTGGGTGGAGTGACCGGCACAGCGACTATCCAAGATGATGATGACACACCTGTGATCACAGAAGTGTCTTTGGTTGGCGAGACGATACCAGAAGGTCAAGCGGCTGAATTTAAAGTCACGTTAAGTAACGCCAGCAGCAGCGATCAAACCTACACGATTGGCTTAGTC
>NZ_JBQEQR010000016.1:0-3072 GCF_052037695.1 Vibrio sp. WZ-1
TCGGCGAGGATCTTAGTTGCTTGACGTTTGAGTGATGTAACTAGTTCTACTTTCATGAGAGCTGCTCCAAAGGAATACTAAAGTGATACTATTCTATCACTTTGAGTATAGCAAGCTCCATGACGGCTAACGCCCAATTAACGTGTGAGCAGCGCAAGCACTGAACTAAACCACTGCGCCGTAAACACTAAATTCAACCCGAAGTGAGAGCGCCAAGCGTTGCGAATCACTGTTGAATTGTTTGTTATGTTTTACCACAAACACATGATTTACTTGAGAAAGAACTGCTATGCCAAGCCAGTTTTCTGAACCAAACCACAAGGCAAGAACTAACTTGGCCGCCAAAAGCGACTAACCCAAAACCAGTAATTCCACTTCCCTTCCCAATGAGGCAACCCGACTTAGCTTCAACAAACGCCCTATCTTTCCAACCAAAGCGCAAAACAATGCTGAATTGCTGAGACAACTGCCAAGCCGAAATGCTAATTGACTAAGAACCTAGAAGCGACTTTGAGCCAGTTAAACCAGAAGCCAACCGCCACGACCTGACAATGAAGCAACCCACGAACATTGGCATGTTTTACGGGCTGAGAGATTCAAGAACTTAGACCGATAATGCGGATTTGCTGAGTCTACTAGGGACGAATTGCCAGAGGGACAAAGAACTAGAGCCTAAGATATTTAAGCCTATGAAATACAAGTAAACATAACGCCCTGTTAAGGGGTGAGCAACGCAATACCGAAGCCGCCGCATACCACCTTAATCACTAAAAACAACGCATAGTAAAAATGCCACGCGTTGCGAATCCCTCTTGAACAGTTTGTTAGTGCGCTTTTTCAGCGATCCCCCTAACCTTTAAGCGCGTTACGCCAATATTCGACCGTTTTATCTGAAACCAAGCCAGTTTCTCTTGCCGCAACCACTAGAAAGTCACACAAGTTAGTTGCTACCTGTTCATTACCGAGTAAATACAAACTACGAATTGCTCGGGTCAGACGAAGTTGGTTGTGGTCATGACTTTTAAGCCAGACATGGTTAGCAGGACTTAGCGCTTGTAATGAAGAAATCTCACACCCATCTCGCTGTAATCCCCAAAACTCAAGTAAAAGGTCGAGTGCTTTTAAGTGAGCAACACGTAATTCTTCTGAGTTAGCAAAAGCCTCTCGATCTGCCTGAGTTACCAAAGGAGCATGTTGATTGAACTTAGTACCCTCATCAATCGGGAAAAGAACTTGAATATACTTATGATCATGCTCCAGCCAGAAGTGGTTGTAAGCTAACAACTGCTCTACATTGCGACCAAATTTATCTGGAGCTTTACCAGATATGAAACGAGCAATTTCACTCATTTTTAAATCCTGCTAACTATAATTTTTGTCTTTGCGCACTAACGCCCAATTAAGGGGTGAACAACGCTTCCACCCAAACCTAAAGCATTGTGCCATAAACACTAAATTTGAAGTAGAACCAAAAATGCCAAGCGTTGTGAATCCCTCTTAAATTGCTTGTTATGTGCGTGCTAAACGATAGCGCCTTACTGTGCCTTCATTGTCATCTGTATAGTTACCCAGATATTCACCACCGCAGTTTTCTATAACCTTTTGAGATGCTGGATTATCAATTGAACAGGTAACAATAACCGAGTCAGTTACAACATGGTCACGCACCCAAGCAAGGAGAAATGAAGCGACACCTTTGCCGCGAACTGATGGTTTAGTCTCGTAACCAACATGCCCTATCACATTCTCTACGTTCGCATTTGTCCCAGTGCGAACTCGAATAGCACCTAGGATTTCAGAGTTTGAAATGCAGTAGTACGTTGTACTTGGCAAATACCCATTTGGTAATTCGGAGGTTGCCTTAGACCTCTCAACCAAACCTGACAAATAGGCTTCAGGGTTTAGCTCAACATTTTCGTATTTGGGGATACTCGAATCGAAGCATTCTTTCGCATAACTGGCTAACATTGGAGCTAAATCAGGGCTAGCTTCTACTACTTCCATGTCTATTTTCCTCTAAAGCACATAACGCCAAATTAAGGTGTGAACAACGCTAACACCTTAACTAAACCATTGTGCCATAAACACTAAACTGGCTTGAAGTGAAAGCGCCGAGCGTTGTGAATCACTCTTAAATTTATTGTTAAGTTTTATTCTGCGAGCACCTTTGCTTTTTCAAGAAGCCGAGCCATCTTTAGCGTGCGTGTCGTTATACCAAACCAAAGCCCCCACTTATCTGGATCGTGATAACCAAAGCTAGTTACGGGATCTGGTAACAAAATATGTGTTCGAATAAGGTCATTTATATACACATAAACAGCCTCCTCATCCCAACCTTGTTGGGAAAACTTTTCGACATTGTCGCTATGAATGCCCGCTCGCCGATACGGAACTGCAGCTTGTAGCTCTAAAGTTGTGACCTCTAGGAAGAAATTCAATAAGTCGTCAGTCATACCGATCATAGCGGATACGAAAACCCTTCGCTCCGAATCAGAAAACTCATGTTCAGTATCTTTGCAATAAAGAAGAGCTAAAGCCATTTGAACTGTCTTGCTTGAAGTTTGTGTTATTGAGTCGGCAAACTCCGCAAGTATATCCTGTCCTATGTCACTAGCTATATACTCGTTTAATACTGTTTGATCCGCAGGACTCATATGATTGTAGCGAAGCTCTACACATTTCATAAAAGTCTCAACTCTCTTACGCTGCCTACTTTGGTAAGAATAAGAAAGAAGATCGTATATACCTTTTCCGGTAGATAGTGCGCTTTTTGCTGATATTTCCACGATTCCTCCGCTGAAACTTAACGCGCAGTTAAGGTGTGAGGTACGCAACTCCGGAGTCTATGAAACCGCTAATGCCACACGTACCGAATCACTCTTAAACTGTTTGTTATTCCGCAACTAAAGTCGTCAATGTTGACGCCTAATCATTTGATATGACGTTGAATTTTCGGTATGCAGGCAAAAAATCGAAGCCGAAGTATTTGTCAGCTCTCTACCTTAAATCGCTTTAGCGTCACTCTTTAATTGCTGCGCCATATTAAGGTGCGCTTAAAGCGTTTTAAGGCTA
>NZ_JBQEQR010000018.1:0-843 GCF_052037695.1 Vibrio sp. WZ-1
ATTAACGGCACCAACGATGCGGCGACCGTCAGCAGTGCGACTGTTGCGGTTGATGAAACGGACAAAGCCATCACAACTTCAGGCACCCTAACCAGTACCGATGTCGATAATCCCGATAACGCCTTTACACCAGATTCGATAACAGGTACTCATGGCAACTTAACCATTGATGCTAATGGTCATTGGGTATTCACTGCCAACAGTGTATTTAACCAACTTAATGTGGGCGACAAGGTCGAAGAGACATTTACGGTAACGTCAATTGATGGCACACCATCCACGATTAAAGTGACTATCAATGGCACCAACGATGCAGCTACTGTCAGTGGCGCAACAGTGGCTGTTGATGAAACCGACTCAGCAATTACGACTTCTGGCACCCTGACCAGCACCGATGTCGATAATCCGGACAATGCCTTCACCTCTGATTCCATCACAGGTACCCACGGCGACTTAACCATTGATACCCATGGTCATTGGGTATTCACCGCTAACAGCGCCTTTAACCAACTGAACGTTGGCGACAAGATCGAAGAAACCTTTACTGTTGCTTCTGTCGATGGAACTCAGTCAACCATCAAGGTGACTATTAACGGAACTAACGATGCCGCGACCGTCAGCAGTGCCACTGTGGCTGTTGATGAAACGGACAAAGCCATCACGACTTCAGGCACCCTAACCAGTACTGATGTCGATAACCCCGATAACGCCTTCACCCCAGACTCAATCACAGGGACTCACGGTGACCTAACCATTGATGCCCATGGTCATTGGGTCTTCACCGCTAACAGCGCATTCAACCAACTTAACCTTGGTGACAAAGTTGAAGAGACATTCACAGTC
>NZ_JBQEQR010000029.1:0-6947 GCF_052037695.1 Vibrio sp. WZ-1
CTTCCTCAGTCACCACAACCTTTAAGAGTAAAAGCGATTTACCTATTCTTGGTCGATGCTAAACAGATCACGCCACTACCTGACAGCAAGCTAGACGGCGCAAATATCAAACACCGATTGGCACTTTGGATTCACAGTGCGCTGCCAGATAATGACCCTCTAAAATAAGAATTATCATGAAGTTATAAGGCGAGCCAATTGGTTCGCCTTTTCGTTTTTGGTGTTAGTAGCCGTTGGGGTTGTCGATAACATAGACTCGGTCACGATGTACGTCGTAAAGAGGTTAAATATGAGATGCATATTGCATTTTTGTGTTCCGAGCCCCAATCACAGTCATTCTTAGCTTAAACAGTACATTGAAACTATTATATTCTCACTGAACATATTTGATGTGCGTACGCTAGTAGTGTTAACGATTAATAGAAACGACGAATCGTTTATTGGTTCACGACTAGAATAAGTTGTACGTAAGAAGGCAAGTAAAAACTTACTACTGCACACTTTAGTTTTTTGGAGTAACAAAGGGGCAATTACTTGGATCTTAATTTATTCACCACGTTTCTAGCCGTTTATAAGCATCGCTCAATTACAGTCGCTTCTGAGGAGCTTGACCTTACTCAACCCGCGGTGAGCTCAGCAATCAAACGACTCGAGGCCGTTGTTGGAAAAACTCTGTTCGTCCGAGAAGGTCGTGGGATAGCGCCAACAGGAGCTGCAGTGTCTCTAGCGCATCGAGTTGAAGACCCTATTAGTGTCATAAATAATGTTGTAGAAAGTGATGATGTGCTCAATGTTTATTGCACAGAAAGTATGATCCATTTTCTGGCAAACATAGAAGGTGTGAATTTTATTGAGGCACCGTTAGATGAAGAGCTGCTATTTGATGCCTTGACGGCGCAAAAAGTGGATTTGGTGATCGATGTGATTTCCAATAAACGTCATTCATTAATCGAAGAGGAACTGTTTGACGATGAAGCAGTATGCTTGACTCGAAAAGCCCACCCACGCATTACCGACTCTTTGAGCTATGAACAATACTTCGATGAAAAGCACATTGCGTTAAAGGTGAGGCGTTCAGAGATGAACACTATAGACTTCCTATCGGACAAGCCTATACAGCCAAGGAAAATCAGTATCGAGACCAGCTCTATTTCTTCGATGCTTATGTTGGCAAGCACTACTGATTATATTGCCTCATCTACACGCTCATTAGCGGAGTTGTTGGCACAAAAGCTTAGCCTCAACATTCACAATATTCCACTAGAATTGCAATCGATTAAGTTTCGTATGCTCTATCACCGTCGTTATGCCAATGATAGCCAACACATGAAAATCAGAAACGCCATTAAAGCCGCATTACCTAAGAGTAAAACATAAATACGATTAATTTCTCATCTAAAGTTTGCTTTGTTTATTCCAATCCTCCATCACTAAATAATCTCCAGTACTTGTTAACAGCTAAACAATACTGGAGAAAATTATGAAACTGTTTCGTCTTCTTCCACTATCTCTTTTGTGTATGAGCAGTGCTGCGTTTGCCACATCAACTCAAGTCTATCTAGAGCAAAATATTGCATCTAATGCCGCCGACGAAGGTACTTATGTCACAGAAGCGGGGGCACTCATTGATACGTCTGAGAATGGTCAAGTTTATATTGGCTTCGACGATCAAGGTTGGCTAGCTGCTGGTTATGGGCACTATTTTTCACTCTCAGATGACTGGGGATTGAATCTATACGGAGAGTTAGGTAAATGGGAGACCGGAGAAGAGATGCTGCTCGAAGCTATTGTCGATTTTCAGGTGACAGAAAACCTCAATCTATTCACTGGTTATGGTTACAATCGTTCAGGCCAAACCTTAGAGAATCTGAGTGATACAGCGATTAATACCAATCAACTAGTCGCTGGTTTTGGGTTGGATATGGGAAACTGGGAACTGGGTTATACATATACACATGAGAATCGAGATGGATCCAATGGCGGGTTTACGCATGTCGGTGGCGACTTCTACTTTAGCCAAGATTCATACCGCACCAATGAGCATGAAGTGATTCTCTCTACGTCAATTGACCAATGGACACCGTATGTTAAATACACATATTTCAATACTAATGAAGGTGAACTCTCAACATCAAGCGCGCTAAACAATATTGTTGAGAACGACAGTATTTGGACACTTGGTGTGTCTTACGACTTTTAACCCGAACGAGTCTTAAATGGCAGAAGGAGTTGCCGGTTTCCTAAGAGGCCAATACGATGAAAAATCACCCCCTACACCAGAAAATCATTAATGTCGCTGCTGCCATTAGCGTTGCTATGTTTTCAGCAGTTCCCACTTATGTTTCAGCTCACACTTTAGTGTTTGATGAGTCTCGCTACGATCCCCACTTGTTTCAGCAAGATCACGCCCAGTGCCTTAGCTTACTCGATAATGTTGGTCACCATGAAGCAAGTGGTGCGGTGGAGCAAGGCGTGAAAAGAGGGGTACGTGGCGCAGCCGCAGGGGCGATTGCGGGGAGTATTTCTGGAAACTCAGGAAGCAGCGCAGCCAAAACCGGTGCAGCAGTGGGGACCACCATCGGAGTCTTGTCGGGAGCAGGTTCTCAGAACGCAGCGAAGCATGCAAACCAACAAGAGCGCGATAGCTTGATGCGCAATTGTATGAGTGGCCGTGGCTATGATTCTCTAAATTAATCACGGGGAAGAAAAGTCATTTTTTGGGATACACATTGAACATGAAATGCATAAATTCAATTTATGTTTTATCCCAAGTCAACTATCTCCATTTCTCCACCGAGCACACGCATAATCGACCTATAAACCAAGCACGGGAAGAGTCTCAGACTTTTCAGCTTATCAACCAACCCACACGGATGTGATTTCCTGAATCGAAACATAGGATCTCACATATGAACAGTACACGCATCGTTTCAATCATGGCACTTATATCACTCGCATTGGCAGCCATCACCAGCCTTTGACGGCAGACCTTTAAACACCAAACGTCAGATGGTTACATCTGGCTTACCAGATTACGAATTGTAGGAAATTCCAAATGAAGAACTCAGTTTTCGCTGCATTAATTGGTATCAGCACTTTAGGCACTATGTCAGTTAAAGCAGCCCAACATGATCACGACACGCTATTTAGTCAGGATAATGCCATCATGGCTGCCGCGGCAGTCGAAACGGTGAACCAATATTGCGTCGAGTACGGCACCATGACACAAACTTATGTGGACAAACAATCTGCCGCTATGCGTGAAACCATTGAGGGTTTGTCCGCTGACGTTCTTGGTCAAGAGTTTCAATTCAGCGAGCAACACGACATGTACCAAGAAGGAATCACGATGGGTAAGCAGTTGATTGATGAAGCGGAACACAAAGGTCACGTAAAGCAGATGTGTACACAACCAAACCAGGAGACATCACTATGAAAAAAATAATCGCAGCATCAACAACCCTGTTCTCTGGCTTGGTACTGGCATGTGGAGCACACGTTCACAACACCTTGCCACACTATGAAAACTACACAGAGTCGCTAGTGGCAATGTCGGTCTGTAAAGTAAACGACCATATCAGCGAAGAACAATCGGCGATGTGGTTTAAAAAGCTCTCATGGGTTGCCAATGGCACCGATGACGAACTGTTTGAACACTACACGCACTTTGCTGCTGAGCACGTTAATAGCATCGCTCAAGACGATAAAATGCGTCCAAAGTGGGATGAAAATTACTGCAAAGATCAATTCTATGACGTAATGGAAATGGATCAAGTGGTACTGGAAGATCTGTATGACGAACAAGAACTAGCAGACAGAGAATTCAACCGTCAAATTAAGCTAACAGGGCAAGACAAACCCACTAACGAAAGTAGTTAAATATCTACCTCACCGAGTCCTACAATGGCAAAGGGATTTGCTGTCTTTCTCGGTCAATTTGGCTTACATTCTAAGGACCAAAGCTCATCAAAATTGATGAGCTTTTTTATTTTTCACTTTAGGAAAAGCAAGCAAACGAAATATTAATTTAATTTATGTTTCATCTAAAGTTTCCTCTATCCATTCTCTGTTCACGCTATTCGATAATAGCTTCATCAACAGGGCAGGGGTGAATTAAGAAGTTCATGGCCTATAACCGTAACACACGGAAGTGATTTCCTTTAACCATGTAGGAACTCACGCATGAAAAATTGTAGAACTCTCACCACTCTCGCTGGTGCTATTTTGATCTCCACTAGCGCGTTCGCAAACAACCCATTCGAACATTATCAATCTGAAAACTCAGCAAGTTTCAGTGGCTATAAACATTTCAACTACAAGCAAAATGTCAGCACTGAAGATCTGATGAAACAAGGTGGCAAAATCTACTCTTCACCAGAAGAAATCCATGCCATCTTACAAGGCGGCCTAAAAACTGACATCCAAACTGGCGAAGAGCTTTGGAAAGAAGGGTTAATGTTCGACGGCATTGAGCCAATGGACCACATGGTCACCGCAGCTAACTGGTTCCCTAGAACAGAAGAGCTCCAGCACGACGAAATGAGAGTTACTTTCATGGGGACTTCTCCAATGATACGCCCAGGGCAAGCTAATACTTCAATTTATGTCGAGCTAGGAAATGGCGACAATTTTGTGTTTGACCTGGGGGAAGCGTCTATTGCCAACTACATCGGAGCTGGAGTGGCACTAAATGAGCTAGATAAAGTCTTTATCACTCACCTTCACGTTGACCATTTTGGTTCGCTGCCATACCTGTATCAGTTCGGCGGTTGGAACGGTCGCTGGGAAAAGCCCCTAACCATTTACGGTCCATCAGGTCGTAACCCTGAAGATGGTACTCGTCATATGGTCGAAGGCATGCTCCAGATGCTCTCTTGGCACCAAGATGCGTTTGATGTGTTCCCATCAGGTAATGATATCGAAGTCGTCGAGTTTGATTTTAAAGATGATGGCGGAGTGATTTACGACGTTGATGGCGTTCAAGTGTCTCACTGGAGACGTTCACATGCCAAAGATGGTGCATCTGCGTACCGCCTTGATTGGAAAATCAATGACGATGAAAACTTGTGTTTTATTTGGACTGGTGACGGCCGACCAACAGAGCTAGACATCAAATACGGCAGCGGCTGTGACCTATTTGTGACAGAAGTACAAACTGAATTGGTAGGTTTGGCATCCATTGTTCAAGGTGTGCCAGCCTTCTTAACACGTTACACGATCGACACTCACCATACCTCTGGCTATGCCGCTGGTTGGTTAGCAAATCAAGTGCAACCTCGACTGTTTATGACAACGCATATGGAATTTGACCCTTACTACAACAACGAAACCGTTGCTCAGGTTCGAGAGCACTGGAAAGGACCTTATCACTTTGGTGCGCCAGATATGATTGTGGCAAACGTGACACCAGACAAAGCATGGGTTCGTGAAGGCATTATCCCTGACTTCCCGAACAACCGCGCACCTCAGTTCAACTTAAATGATGGTGAAGTATTCCGCGTACCAATGCCTAAGAACTCTCGTGCTGATATTCAGGAACAAGAAATCCGTGACCTAGAGATTGATGAGTCATTGTACTACCCAGAAGGCTACCACCCTCAGCTACTAAAAGAGTGGCCGCTTGACCGAGACTTGATTGTTCCAACAGAAGCGCTTCCTGAAAGTATGAAACAAGGCATGGGGGAAAAGCAAAGAATGGTAGATAAGATGCGTGAAGCACATGGCTTAGAGCCTCGCTCTGTACACCGCAAACATTCAGCTGACCCTTACCGTGATACCCGCGAAGGTAACACTAAATAGAAACTCAATCGGGGCACTAGACGGTGCCCCAACTTAACGGATAGTAGGAACGACATATGACACGTTTTAACCTTCGCCTTTCACTGCTTTCGATGGCTCTATTTACTCCTTTTGCCTTTGCACACGGCAATGTGGATATCTCTAATGGCTCCCAAATAGATGTGTACGTCGCCAATGAAGAACATTATGGCCACGGTGACACTAATAAAGCCTACGGTGTAGAAGCCGTTTGGATGGATGAAAGTGGTTACTTCATTTATGCCGAAGGCGAAACTGGTGCCCACGATTTCTATCAGTTGGGTGCAGGTAAATACTTCAAACCTAGTGACAATCTCGGACTGTTTGCATACGGTGCCTATGCTCAGGGGGGCTATGCCGATGGCAATGAGCTGCGAGCTCGTCTTGGGGTAGATTACCAAGCCACGCATGAATTCGGTTTGCATGGCAGAATCGGTTATGACTACGGAAATAGTAAGATGTCTGTAAGCCATGATGACCACGACCACAGCTATCACAGTTCTGAACATGAACCCAAGAGAAGCCACCTTGGCCGAATGGACGTAGGTTTCAGCTACGAGATAGGCCACGTCGCTGAATTCTCATATAACTATGTTGTCCAAAAGCAATTCGAGTCAGCACTTGTTGAAGACAATGACACAAACCTTCACTACGAAGCGCGATTAACTTATACCGACTCAGTATTAAGACCTTACGTAGAGTATCGCCAAACTAACAAGGTGTTCGACGAGCATCACTTTGAAGAAAGTGCCGTACAACTAGGGGTTTCATTTAGTTACTAAGTACGTCAGGTTAAAGTTAATGACTTGATATTTGTAGAGCAACTACCAAACAGGATAAAAACAACCATGACTGCTCACATGATTATAAGCCAAAGAGCCCTAAATTAAGGAGCAATTGGTAGGGTAGAAATCAACTGCTCAATGCAAAAGATGGCCAGTGAAGTTCTTACTGTAATCTGCTACTGGGTAATGTGGTGTAGTGTTTCAATGTCAAAAAGCTCCAAGCTTCATAATGAAGATAAACTGGTTAAGAAGGCACTAGAGATTGGCGGGAAGATGGCGAAGTTGCAAGGCTTTGATCTTCCTCAGTCACCACAACCTTTAAGAGTAAAAGCGATTTACCTATTC